>CAZACO010000470.1:0-3969 GCA_964483185.1 uncultured Desulfobacteraceae bacterium | reverse complement strand
CGGTCTACGCCATGAAAGCGGCCATAGAGAAGGCCGGTTCCCTGAACACCGAGAAGATGGTGGATGCCCTGGAGGGTATGGTGATCAATTCGGTGGTGGGTCCTTTGAAGATCAGGGCCTGCGACCATCAGGCCATGTGGCCTTTCTGGGTGGGCAAGGTGATCTTTGACGACAAGCATCCCTGGCCCTATATTACGGATGCCATTGCCCTTGAGCCTCCGGAAAAGGGCTATCGCACCTGTCAGGAGATCGAGGCGGCCCGGAAGGCAACCAAGTAGGTCCCTCGTCATGTAGATAGAAGGTCCGGGCTTGGTGCCGAGGAGGTATTCCGAGCCCGGATCATTTCAAGAAAAGGATTACCATCAGGCAGCCATGACCTTCCAAGGATTGATAATTCAGCTCCTGAGCGGGATCAGTGTGGGGATGGTCATCTTCCTCATTGCTGTGGGACTTTCCCTTGTCTTTGGGACACTCCAGGTATTGAATCTGGCACACGGGGCCCTCTACATGCTTGGGGCCTACCTCTGTTTCTGGATCACCTCGACCCTTCCGGATACACCCGGGATATTTTGGTGGGGGCTCCTCATTGCCCCCATAGGCGTGGCCATCTTTGGCGGACTGGTAGAGATCCTCCTGCTTCGACGCATCTATGAGAGGGAGCACCTGGATCAGTACCTGCTCACCTTCGCCCTGATCCTGATCATCGGAGATCTTTGCAAGCTGGCCTGGGGCGTGGACTACAACATGGTGCCCACGCCGTGGCCCTTAAACGGCCCCATCATCTATGGAAAGATCGTCTTTCCCAGATATAACATCTTCCTTATCCTGTGCGGGCCGGTGGTCTTTGTGGGGTTGTGGGCCTTGATCCGGTACACCCGGCTGGGGAAGATCATCCGGGCCATGACCTACAGCCGGGAGATGGCCAATGCCCTGGGCACGAACGTCCCTTTGATCTATACCGTGGTCTTTATGCTGGGATGCTGGCTGGCGGGATTGGGTGGTTCCCTTGTGGCCCCCATGTCCTCCGTCATGCCCGGGATGGATATGGTGATCCTTATCGAGTGTTTTATCATCGTGGTGATAGGCGGTCTCGGCAGCCTGCCCGGGGCGTTTTTGGGGTCCTTGATCTTCGGCCTGGTAACGGCCTTCGGGATCCTTGTGGCACCCCGCCTGGCCATAGCCTTCGGGTTCATATTGATGATCATTATCCTTATTATCCGGCCCTGGGGCCTTATGGGTAAACCCGAATGATGGAATCTGCTCGAACAAAAAAGAGCTTTGGGATCAGGATCATTCTGTTGGCGGTGGTTGTAATGATGTTCGTCCTGCCGCTTATTATTCCGATAGGCTGGCTCAGCCTGGTCAACGAGATGATCATCCTGGCCGTGGCGGCCTGCGGCCTCAATCTCATACTGGGATATGCCGGCATGGTCTCCTTCGGGCCGGCGGGTCTTTACGCGGTGGGGGCCTATACCACGGCCCTTATCCTCTATTACACCGAGATCCCCTTTGGCGTTGCCTTTATTGCGGGACCGGTGGTTGCCGCGGTTGCGTCCGTCATCATAGGCTGGTTTTGCGTGCGTTTGACCCAGGTCTATTTTGCCCTGCTTACCCTGGCCTTCGCACAGATCGTGCACACCATCGTCTTTGAATGGTACGCCTTCACAAAGGGGGACGACGGCATAGTGGACATCCCTGTCCCGGCATTCCTTTCGTCCATTCCCAGCTATTACTACTTCAGCCTGATCGTGGTGTGCATATGTATGGCCCTCATGTGGATGATCGTCAAATCGCCGTTCGGAAAGACCCTCCAGGCCTTGCGGGAGAACCCTGAAAGAACTGAATTCGTGGGGATAAACGTGCGGCTGTACCAGTTGAGCGCCTTTGTGCTTTCAGGATTTTTTCTGGGTGTGGCGGGCTCCCTGTTCTGCGGCTTTAACAAGAACGTGTTTCCCAACTACGCCCACTGGATGAAGTCCACCGAGATGCTGGTTGTGTGCCTTATGGGGGGCATTCACAACTTCCTGGGCCCCGTGGTGGGTTCTGTCGTCTATATCCTGCTGGACAAGGTGATTACCAGCTTTACGCAATACTGGCCCCTTGTGCTGGGTCTGGTGATTCTGGCGCTCCTGCTTTTTCTCAGGGGTGGAGTGGCCGGATTTGTTGCGGAAAAAATGGCCTTGCGCAGGCAAAGGGAGGGTGGATCGACATAAGATGTTTCGCGTGGAAAAGGTCGTAAAATCTTTTGGCGGACTCGTGGCGGTGAATCGGGTCTCCTTTGATCTGGAAAGGGGGGGGATCAGCTCCATCATCGGCCCCAATGGTGCAGGGAAGACGACCCTTTTCAACCTGTTGACGGGTCATATAAGACCGGACGGAGGGGCGATCTATTTTGAAGAGCGCGATATTACCGGTCTTTCACCCAACAGGATATGCCGCAGGGGGATCGGTCGTTCCTTTCAGAGGACCAATATATTTCCCCGGCTCAGCGTATTCGATAATGTCCAGGTGGCCTTGATGGCCTGGCAGAAGAAAAGTCGAAACATCTTTCTCCGTGCCGACAAGCTCCTCCGCAAAGAGACCGACGCGATCCTTGAGAGCGTCGGGCTGGGAGATAAAAGGGATGTCCTGGCCGGTCTCCTGGCACACGGAGATCAACGACTGCTGGAGATCGGAATTACCCTGGGCACCCATCCCAATCTCATCCTGCTGGACGAGCCCACGGCGGGCATGAGCCCCGAGGAATCCAACAAGACCGTAGCCCTCATTCAACAACTGGTGCGCGCGAGGGATCTGTCCCTTCTTTTTATAGAACACGACATGAGCGTGGTTTTCGGTATATCAGAGAAGGTCCGGGTGATGCACCTGGGGACCATCATCGCCCAGGGGACCCCGGAAGAGATCAGGGCCAACGACGAGGTCCAGAGAATCTATCTGGCTGAGGAAGTATAATGTTATTGGAACTGGACCAGATCAACACCTATTACGGCATCAGCCACATCCTGTTCGATGTGTCCATGGCGGTGGGTAAAAAGGAAGTGGTCTGCGTCCTGGGAAGAAACGGTGTGGGCAAGACCACTCTCTTAAGGAGTATTATGGGGCTCACCGTTCCCAGTTCCGGTGAAATTCGCTTTAACGGCTCGGAGATTCGGGGTAAGCGGCCCTTTGAGATCGCGCGTGCGGGGATCGGTTTTGTTCCGGAGGACAGGGTCATCTTTCCGGCCCTGACCGTAAAAGAAAATCTGGAGATGGGGATAAAGAAAGGGCATAAGGGCAACTGGACCTTTGAGAGGGTGTGCCGGATGTTCCCCATCCTGGAAAAGCGCCAGGCCCAGATGGGGGGGACCCTGTCGGGTGGGGAGCAACAGATGCTCACCATAGCCAGGACCCTCATGGGCAACCCCCAGCTTCTGCTCCTGGACGAGCCCTCAGAGGGGCTTTCTCCGTTGATTGTGAAGGAGTTGGGGGGATATGTGCGCAATCTCAAGGAAGAGGGGATGCCGATACTTCTCTCGGAGCAGAATTCGGCGTTTACACTGAGGCTTTCCGATCGCGCCTATATTCTGGAAAAGGGAAGAGTCCGCTGGAAGGGTGATATAAAGGAACTCAAGGAAAAGCCGGAGATCCTCAAGACCTATCTCGGTGTGTAGGTTTTGGGTTTACGGCTGACAGGAGGTTTATGGTGAAAAGAGCCTTTACGGAAACAGACAAGCTCTCTCTGTTTTTTTGTCCCAACAAAACCATGTTGGGGAAGGATGTGGTCCGGCAGCTTGGAAGAGAAGTGACGGCATTGGGAGGTCAGAAGGTGCTTGTGGTCACGGATCCTGGTGTGCTCAAGGCCGGTATGGTAGAGATGGTTGAAAAGGCCCTGGTTTCAGAGGGGATTAAAATGGGACTCTTTGACAAGGTTGAACCGGAGCCCCCTGTTCGTGTTGTGGATGAGTGCGTTCAAACAATCGCGGAAGGGAA
>CAZACO010000469.1:0-3971 GCA_964483185.1 uncultured Desulfobacteraceae bacterium | reverse complement strand
CAAAACCGTAGGCGTTATCCGGGAAGAGGGATTGAAGGGAGTACTCGGAAAGGAGATTGTCCGGGGACGAATAGGCCCCTTTCATTTCATTGAAGACCACGCCCTTGTATGAGAGGGGATCATCCGGATTTTCCAGTTCAAAATGCCATCCCTCCTGCTGGAATATAGACCTTGTGATCCGGGGATAGAAAACGGCATCCATATAGACATCGATGAGATTGTAAAAGTCCTGGATGTTTTGACTGGCCACGGGGTAGCAGGTCTTGTCAGGGTAGGTAAAGGCGTTGAGAAAGGTCTGGAGGGAGCCTTTCAGGAGTTCCACAAAGGGTTCTTTCAGTGGGTATTTTCGTGATCCGCAAAGCACGGAGTGTTCCAGTATGTGAGCGACCCCTGTGGAATCTGACGGGGGCGTACGAAAGGTTATGCCAAATACCTTGTTTTCGTCATCTGTGATAAGGGAGAGGAGCTGGGCCCCGGTTTTCATGTGGCGAAAAACCGTTGCCAGGGCGTGTAATTCCCTGATCTCCTGCTCCTTCAGAAGTTTAAAGCCATGCTTCACAGTCATATGGTCTCCTGAGGGCTGCGAGTTATCGGTTTGTTGGGTTCATTGAGTTGCATGAGTCATCAGGGATACACGCTTCAGGGCCATAGGTTGCGGGTGATGAGGTGAGCGCAAGGCGCAAGGCATTAGGCGCAAGGCGCAAAAATTCTATTGAGTAACCTGTGACCAGGGCTACCACTATCCAGTAACGAGCATCCAGCATCCAGTATCAAGTCTCCAGTTTCCGATCAGGTGACCTCTTCTTGGCTATGATCTGATATACTGTCAGCGCAATGAACACGCCGAACCCGGCATAGTTGACGATATCGCTCGCCCAGATGAGCGCGATGGCAGCGGCCCCATGCAGGATCGTTTCCGGCCAGGTAAGCGGCACAATATAATACCGCTCTAAACAGAACACAAAGGCCATGATCGAGATGGTGCAGAATATGACGGTCTGAATCACGTCTCCGGTCGGGCCGTTGAGGAGGAGCGGATGGTAGGCCATGACCACCGGCATGATGTAGAGGCCCTTGGCCAGCTTCCAGGATGTGAAGGCCGTCCGCATCGGGCTCGAACCGGCAATGCCGGATGCTGCAAAAGACTCCAATGCAACAGGCGGCGTGACATTGGCGTCCTGGCTGTACCAGAAGACGATCATATGGGCCGTCAGGAGCGGTATGCCAAGATCCATGAGACCCGGACCTGCCAAGATAACCAGAACAATGTAAGAAGCCGTCACCGGCAGCCCCATGCCGAGGAGGAGGGAGGTGATCGCAACCAGCGCCAGCGCAAGAAACGGTATCCCGTATGAGAGCGTAACAACAAGAGAAGAAAACCTGAGGCCTGTTCCGGTCAGGTTGACGACCCCTACGATAATGCCGGCGGCTGCACATGCAACGGCCACCACCACGGCATTGCGCGCCCCCTGCTCCAGGGTCTTGAGCAGGGTCTTGAATGAAATCCGTGAGCCTTTGCGAAGGAGCGCCGTGAAGTAGACCGCCAGTATGGCGATAAACCCGGCCATCATCGGGCTGTAGTTCATGATGAGAACCGTAATCAGAATGGCAACAGGGATGATGAAGTGGACCCCCTTCTTGATGGTTGCGCCGAACTTTGGCAGGACCTCTTTGGGCAGACCCCAGATCCCCTCTTTCTGGGCCTCGACATGCACGAAAAGGATGACAGAGAAGAAGTAAAGGATCGCAGGGATAAACGCTATTTTTACAATTTCGAGGTAGGGGGTTTGCGTAAATTCGGCCATGAGAAAGGCGCCGGCCCCCATGATGGGTGGCATCAACTGGCCCCCTGTGGAGGCCGCCGCCTCCACGGCAGCGGCCACGTGCGGCTTGTATCCGATCTTTTTCATCATCGGGATGGTAAACGATCCGGTGGCCACCACATTGGCCACCGCGCTCCCGGCAACCGACCCCATGAACCCGCTTGCCACCACAGCGGTCTTGGCAGGACCACCCGAGAAACGTCCCGTAATGCAGTAGGCCATATCGATAAAAAAGTTCCCGGCCCCGGTCTTTTCCAAAAACGATCCGAACAGGATGAATATGAAGACAAAGGTGGCTGCAACCCCGGTGGGCAGACCGAATATTCCCTCTGTGGTGAGGGAGAGGGTGGTGGCCATCCGTTCAATGGAATACCCCTTGTGGACAAGGATAGTGGGCATGTAAGGCCCGAAATATCCGAACAGAAGGAAGACCAAGGCAATGCACGTCAGGTTTAGCCCGATCACACGGCGGGTGGCCTCGAGGACTAGGACTACCAAGGTAATGCCGATAGTGATGTCCCACTGGCTCCAGTCTCCCTGGCGCTCAAATATACCCTGGAGGTCGACAAAAATATAGGCGCACACAGCCACACTCAGTGCCACGAGGATCAGGTCCACCGCGAGCGCCCAGTTCAAGCGGTCTTTCCGGGCACCCTTGTAGAGGGGCCGCGTCAGGAAGGCGATCACCAGAATAGAGCCCAGAAAAACGGCCCTGTGCCTCATGGCGGTCATGGCAATGATGCCGGCTGTATAGAGCTCGAATACGCTGAGACCTATTCCTATGACTGCTATGACCTTTAAAATGCCCCATTCAACTGAAGAAGAGGCGGGTGGAGCTTCACTGCGCTCTGTCATGATCACCTCGGTTCTGGCTTCCGGGTTCTATGGGGGTAGCGGAATGGGGAAAAAGGGAGCGGTACATTTTGTAAAGCAGGCTCACCGGCCGGGCCGAGAAGCGTACCGCTTCATGTGGAGCCACTGCAGATAGATTTTTCCTGATGCCACGCCAGATAATCGTATGGTCCACGCCGGGGCTGCCCACCCGCATGATAAAATTGCCTGTGGCCAGATGCATCTCCTCTATGACCTCATATGGGCCCCTCATCGTCATTCTTCCCACACCCGGCATTCGGCCCATGCCCGCCCCAAACTTCAGGTAACGTTCTTCTTCGATATAGATACGCCCCTTTTCATCCAAGCTGTGTTCTTCCCAGATGGGGGCGTTTTCGACCGAGTGATAATAGTGAACCGTAAAACGCTCTCCCGGGTTCAGGGGAAGAACCAACAACGGTCCGTCCTTTATGACCGGGGTGATGCGCAACTCGAGGCCGCCCGGCAAACGCCAGGCGACCAGGAGCAGGATGAGGACTGCACCGGTTGTCCCCCATATGGCGGACCGAACCGGCTTCTTGAACAATTCCCTGTCACCCCGTTAAGGAATCAGCCGTGCGGGCACCTCGATCCCCTTTTCCTTGAGGTATTTGATGGTGCCCGGATGGAGCGGGATCGGTGAGTACTTCACAGCGTTCTCAGGGGTGGTGTACGCCGCCGAGGGATGAATCTTGCAAAGAAAATCATTGTGCTCGTAGAGCGCCTTGACTAACTTGTATACCAGTTCTGTGTCCAAGGAGTTCTGGCAGATCAGCACGTTCCAGACGCCGATGGTGGGCACCGGTTTGTCAACGCCCTTGTAGACACCACCCGCCAGTTCTACCGCAGAATAGGTCTTGTTGGCGGCGAGGACCTTTTGGGTCTGCTCGGGTGTAAAGGGGATGATCCGGATGTCATGGGTCGTTGCCAGGTCCATGATGGAACTGGTACCGGGCCCCACAGACCAACTGCCTAATTGGATGGTCCCGTCTCTGAGGGCGTTGGAACTCTCCGTAAAGGAGAGCCGGGAGTCCTTGTAGGAGTCTAAGGGGATGCCAAGGGCCTTAAAGACAACCTCGGTCATAAAATTGGTGCCGCTTCCCGGGCTCCCGGTGCTGATCGTTTTCCCCTTGACCTGGTCCACGTTCGTGATGCCACTATCCTTCAACGTTACCAACTGAAGCAGATTGGGGTACATGATGGCCATGGAAAGGATCTTCTGCTTCTTTCCCTTGAACTTAGAGGTACCGTTGTAGCCGGCCACGGCCACATCTCCCA
>CAZACO010000468.1:0-3979 GCA_964483185.1 uncultured Desulfobacteraceae bacterium | reverse complement strand
CAGGTACTCCGTACGCAGGTCGTAGGTCAATCCGATCTTCATTGTCATCAATATGCACCTCCCTAACCCGGATAAACCGGAAGGGTGACTAAAGTGAGTTAACGTCCCTCAAGCGGATGCTTTTTTTCATTGGATCCACCGAAGGCGGACAAGTGCTTGCTCGCCTCTGGCGAGCTGGACGTTTCCCGCTGCAGCGGGATTCGGCGTTCATCTTTTACCTGATGGAGCACGATTGCGGATACCGGAACAACCCTCCTTCATAGTTGTGCAGCAGCAGTGCATCGTTTTCACGGCCGGCCACATAATCGGGCATCAACGGGATTTTTCCGCCGCCGCCGGGGGCGTCCACCACATAGGTAGGTACGGCGTAGCCGCTGGTAAACCCGCGAAGACCCCGGATGATCTCCAGACCCGTTTCAATCGGTGTTCGGAAATGGGCAGATCCGGTAATGGGATCACATTGGTAAAGGTAATAGGGCCGGACCCTCATCTTGAGCAGTTGGTGCATCAGACGACGCATGGTTTCCACATTGTCATTGATTCCCTTCAAAAGAACAGTCTGCGAACCCAAAGGGATGCCTGCATCGGCCAACATGGCACAGGCACGATAGGCCTCGGGTGTACATTCATCCGGATGGGTGAAATGCAGGCTCATCCACAACGGATGATACCGCCGCAGCATGCGGACCAGTTGTGGGGTAACACGCTGGGGCAGCACCGCCGGTACCTTGGTCCCGATTCGCACGATTTCAACGTGGGGGATTTGCCGCAGCCGCGACAAGATCCAGGACAGCTTTTCTTCTCCGAGCATCAACGGATCGCCGCCGGACAGCAGCACGTCCCGAATCGACGGGGTGTTGCTGATATACTCGAAGGCGCGATCCAGTCGTTTTCGGCTGGGGTAAATATCGCCGTGACCCACCACGCGGGAGCGGGTGCAGTATCGGCAGTAGGTGGAGCAGAAATCCAGAAGCAACAGGAGCACGCGGTCCGGGTATCGGTGGACCAATCCCGGCACCGGACTCTGGGCGTCCTCATGCAAGGGATCATCGGCCTCACCGGCTCCGCGCATCGTTTCAAAAATGGTGGGGATGACGCTGCGACGAATCGGCTGACTCGGATCATCAGGGGAGACCAGGCTCATGTAGTAGGGGGTGATGCCCAGGGGCAGCATGGCGGGAGACCGGGTGAATGCCAGGCGTTCGTCTTCGGAAAGCGAAATCATCGACGCCAACTGTGAAAGGGTTCGAATGCGGTGGGCGGTCTGCCAGCGCCAGTCGTTCCAAAGCTTGGAGGTTACGGCGGGAAAGTGTTTTTTTCTGAAGGTTCTTACGGCCGGGCTGAGAAATCCGGTACGATACCTGGAAAGCCGGACAACGCGTCCGGTGGCTGGGGGGGTGAACACAAGGGGAGGGATAGCCTCACACGGGTCGGGGTCGGGAGGCTCATCGTCTCCCTCCTCCCTTGCCTGCGAGGGCGTGGCCATCAGCTGTCCGGTGGTGGTCATAAATGCGCTCATAATTGTTACTTTCCTTTTCGTGTAAAGGTTATTGGGTTCTGGATCCGAAATACGTTACGGACCGGCCTATTGCCAGTTTTTTTCAATGCGCTATTTTTTGGGAATATATGCAGTTATATGGGAAAAGCAAGAAAAAAAAGCGAGGTTTTTAAAATTTTATTTCAATATAATTACAAATAGTTATAAGCATATCGGCCAAATTCGTCAACAGACGTTTTCTTAAAGGATGTTTTTTCAGGGTCCGGGACCCGTTTTTCCATTCAGATAACCTTGAAGGCGATGATCTCTGACCCGAAAAGAGTCTTCTAAATAGCGCATTTCAAATGGGCTTCCCTTGCCCTCCGGGCTCGAAAGAAGCATCTCCATCCGTAGCGTTTTCCTTCAGAAGGAATTCATCATAACTCCCACCGTGGCAAGGGCTCTTTCCGCCGCCGAGAGGATGCCGGTTTCACCCAAGTGACATGCAATCCGAAAAATAATTTTCTCTTTTCTTAAAAAATCGATGACCTTGAATGTCCTTCGAAAACCGCTGCATTTGAGTGGAGAGGAGCCATATATTGATTAGTAAATTGTAATATGCTAGCATAGTTATCCCTATCGTTGCAAAAGTCGCTGAATGCCCCAGATCCAAGGCGCCGAGGGTGAAGCTGTAGTACGCTACCGCGAACCCTTGGCAACCCCGCCAGGGCGTGGCAGGCACAGGAGATGGGGTATTCAACGGCTTTCCCGGAGGGCAAACAAAAAACCGGAAAAGCATTTTCCCAAGTATTGCACATTCGGTGATTTTCAGGATGTGGCCCAGGCATGATATAACTCTTTGCTATTATTTCCGATTACCCATTCTCGGCGTTTTGTTTGTGCAACCATAGGGTTATCTTGATGTGCGAGAGGAAGGTCAATACGTTACAATGAAGAATCCCTTAAAGCGATCCAGGCCCGATTATTCCCTATTTCCGCGCAGCTTGTTCTTAACGGTCTTGCTCTTCCTTTTTTGTGGATTTTCATGCCTCGCAATGGAAAAACGTGCTGAAAGAGATGTAGTTGGTGGTCCGTGTCAGTACAAGACGTACCCGGGCCGGGCCACAATTCTTTCCGTCCATAAAAAGGAAGGCCCGGCCAAGGCTGGCGGTCCTTTAAGCCATGTCTGTGAAGTCAGATTTTCCTTTGCACCCGATGAAGAAATAAAGGAGGGATGGGTCCAGGTTGATGGAAAGGAGCATCTTCTGCTGCTGGCCGATTCGAGTTATCCAGGGCCAGAGTTTTTAGAAAAGTATGGGATTAGGCCGGGAAAGTGCTTTGAATGCGATTTGAAAGTCATCACCCGAGGGACCTGTACCCCTGTTCTCTTTGACTTTCCGACCATTGATCTCAATGATTATCGTGAAAGCCAATAGAGGCGTCTTTTTGTGTACAGTG
The DNA here is from genome assembly GCA_964483185.1 of uncultured Desulfobacteraceae bacterium. Taxonomy (GTDB): domain Bacteria; phylum Desulfobacterota; class DSM-4660; order Desulfatiglandales; family Desulfatiglandaceae; genus CAZACO01. Next base: position 1,044 of record CAZACO010000468.1, on the reverse strand, counting down.
AAAAATCGGGTCACAGCTCGATTAGAGAGGGCTATCGTAAAATTCATCAGGCTTGCTACGATACCGCCGCCTATTTGGCCGATGAGATCGGCAACTTGTGCGGCGTACTATCGCACGCCTCCGCGTCCCGCCCGGGATTTTCCTTGGCCTTGGGAATCCCGCCATGGCGGGACTGAATAGGAAACCTCTGGTGCCCAAGATGGCATTAATGGATGGGCGATAGCTGAATTCGCTGATATGGAATATCTCCTCATGCCTCATCATCAACTATCCATTTTTGCATTGCAAATTACGCTGACTCCGGGGTTTGCAAGTCAGCCATCAGAAAGGAGAAGATATGTCGAAGCATGTTGGAATCGTCGCCTGTAGCGCCGAAGGCGCTGCGCTGTGCTATCGGACGTTATGCGCGGAAGCACCGACTCAAATGGGGGAACACATGCATCCGGAAGTGTCAATGCATACCCACCCTCTGGGTGAGTATATGGTTCACATTTGTTCTGGTAATTGGAAGAATGTTGCCAGACTGATGCTGTCTTCTGTCCGCAGGTTATCAGACATCGGAGCAACGTTCGCTATTTGTCCGGACAACACAATTCATGAGGCCTTCGATTTAGTCGCTGCCGAATCTCCTATTCCCTGGCTGCACATTGCGGAGGCCGTGGCTGACCAGGCTAAGACCCATCGATTTAAAAATCTGGCAGTCACAGGCACATCATACCTGATGACAGGCTCCGTGTATCCAGAAGTTTTGAAGAAATACAGTATCACTTGTCAAATACCGGACGAAGATGATCGGAAAAGGATCGATACCCTTATTTTCAAACAGCTCGTCAATGGCGTGTTTCCGGAAGAATCACGGCTCTATTTCAACCAAGTGGTTCAAAAGCTTAAGGAACGGGGGTGCGATGCTGTGGTATTGGGATGCACGGAACTTCCCCTTCTTGTCGATCCGAGCGATTGCCCTTTACCGATACTCGATTCTACACGTTTGCTCGCGAGAGCGGCGTTGAAAGAGGCCTTGCGCGAGCCCTAAGCCGGAAACTT
>CAZACO010000467.1:0-3994 GCA_964483185.1 uncultured Desulfobacteraceae bacterium | reverse complement strand
GTTTCGAGGACTTCACGATTGAGCAGCGGCCGAAGATGGCCTGAAGCTGAGATGTAAAAATGTAAAGTTATTTTTGAGCGAGCCCTTAATAGTGCATTACTTCCCTATCACATGGTTGGCGATCACCTTTCTCTGGATCTCGGAAGTCCCTTCATAGATGGTAAACACCCGCACATCCCTGTAATACCTCTCCACGGGAAACTCCTCCATATATCCATATCCACCATGGATCTGAAGGGCCTTGTAGGCCACCTTATTGGCCATCTCAGAGGCAAAGACCTTTGCCATGGAAGCGGCAGAGGAAAAGTTCTCTCCCCGGTCCCTCATGGCAGCGGCATTGAACGTAAGCAGCCTGGCCGCCTCTATCTGGGTGGCCATATCCGCTATCATCCATCGGATGCCTTGAAACTGGGATATGGTTTTACCGAACTGTACCCTTTCCTTTGCATAGCTCACGGCAGCGTCCAGGGCGGCCTGGGCCACGCCCACAGACTGGGAAGCGATGCCGATCCGCCCCCCGTCTAAAGAGGCCATGGCAATACGGAAACCGTCCCCTTCCTGTCCCACCAGATTTTCCGCCGGCACCCGGCAGTCCTCAAAGATCAATCCCACCGTGTCCGAGGCCCGAAGTCCCATTTTTTTCTCTTCCTTGCCCACGGAAAAGCCGGGGGTCCCCTTTTCCACCACAAACGCGCTGATCCCTCGGTGTTTCTTTTCTCTGTCTGTATATGCGGTCACTACCGTGACATCCGAGTTTTTTCCCGTGGTAATGAACATCTTGGTACCGTTGATCACATAGCTCCCGCCGTCTCTGACCGCTCTCGACGTCTGGCTGACCGGATCCGAACCGGCCCCGGGTTCTGTCAGGGCAAAGGACCCGATCTTCTCTCCGGTAGCCAAGATCTTCAAATAGTTCTCCTTGAGATAATCTGATCCAAAGAGGTAGATCGGTCCGCAGGCAACCGAGTTATGAACCGACATCACCACGGCTGTCGAGGCACAGGCATAGGCGATCTCCTGCAGGGCCAGGGAATAGCTGACCGTGTCTACGCCCGCGCCATTGTATTCGGGTGGTACATTCATGCCCATAAGACCTAACTCGCCCATATTTTTGAGATTTTCCAGCGGAAACTCACATGTCCGATCCCTCTCGGCAGCCGTGGGCAATAGGGCATCCCTGGCAAACTCCCTGACCATTGCCCGTATCATCCGCTGTTCTTCGTTCAGTTGATAAGCCATTTCTCTTCCTCAAGCCACATGCTCATGGTCCTATAGGCCTAAGCTGACGACGGGATCGGCCAAAAGGGGGCACTTTTAAAGGGTTTCGGTTCAGGGGGTGTACAGCACCACCAGCAGCTCCGCCTTTTCTGAGCTGATGTTCCTGAGCTTGTGAACGATCGAAGAATTGAAATGGAGACTCTGCCCAGGTCCCAGGATATTCTTGTTTTCCCCCACCATGACCTCTACTTTCCCTTTCACCACATACTGAAACTCCTCTCCAAGGTGCTGGTAACTAATCGACTTATGCTCTGATTTGGGGTCGATAAAGACCTTGAAGGCCTTCAGGTGTTTGTGTCTTGCCTCTGGCGTCAGGGTCTCGTAGGTATACGCCTCGGTCCTCTTTTTAAAGTCTTCGGCGGATTTCTTTCCCGCACGCCGTTTTTCCTCCTTGAGAAGGAGGCTGGAATCGATTTCAAGGGCCCTTGAAAGCTGTAAAATAACAGAGACAGGCGGGATCACCTCTCCTTTTTCAACCCGGGAGATAAAATTCGTGGCCAGACCGGTCTCATTGGCCAGGTGCTTGAGGGTCAGTTTCTTCTCCCTCCGCAGCTTCAGAAGCCGTTTACCGATAGGCTGTCCCTTTTTTCCGCGCGGCATTGCAATCCCTCCTTTTATTGTTCGGTGATCTGTGGTCAGAAACCTGAAACCCGAAACTTAAACCAACACTGTCAACGCACACGGTTATGTCCCCATGCATGAAATATGGAGGTGCGTGCGACAATCGATACGACAATTTATGTGTGACCAGGCCCTGTCTTCAAGTTTCCAGTTTCAAGTATCCAGTATCCAGTCCCCAGTATCCAGCATCCCGTCACGCATCGTCTTTCAAGATACGGTACACCTTTATCATCCTCAGGATGAAGCCCAGAATCAGGGTGGCACTGATAAGGATGATCAAGTTGGATGCAAAAAAGGCCATAACAAAGGAGTAAGGGTCTTCCAGCTTATACGCAGCGATCAGGATATGGATGCCGAATGTCAGGAAAAAACAGCCTGCAAGAATGAGAAGAACCTGGCGAAGCCACCAGAAAATGCTGTACATGAGAAACATCCGGGTTCAGGGGTTAAAGATTCAAAGGTTATCATCGTTTTGATATGCGTCCGTCAGGAATCTTTAACCTGAAACCGTGAACCCCGCTCAGCCTCAGGTTATGAGTGGTTCACGACAAGGTGGGGAGCACCAGGTCTTCACAGGCCGTGTAGGGATCCACTTTTCCTTCCACGATCGAATCCACGGCCCTGTCGAATTCGCCCGAATCCGTCAACCTGTCGAGAACCTCTTCGATGAGCCGGGCCTTTATCATCTCTCCTAACTCCTGGCGGACCTTGGCGCTGCTCCTCCTGAAATCGAGACCGCCAGCGGTCTCGGCAAGGTGTCTTGCATGCCTGTCGACTTCTTCCAGGAATTCCTCCACCCCCTTGTCAAACACGGCCTGGACCTTGAGTATGGGCGGTTTCCATCCTCCCCGATCATACTTCTTCTGGTCCATGTCGATCATCAGTCTCAAGTCGCTCAGGGTCTTGTCAGAGCCTTCCCGGTCGGCCTTGTTGATCAGGAAGATATCGCCGACCTCAAGGATGCCGGCCTTGATCGCCTGGATATCGTCTCCCATCCCGGGGATCACCACAATGACGGTCGTATGGGCGCTTCTCATAACATCGACTTCATCCTGACCCACACCGACGGTTTCCACCAGGATATAGTCCTTACCCATGGCGTCTAAGACATCGATGGCGCTCCGGGTAGACTGGGTCAGTCCCCCGAAATGACCTCTCGTGGCCAGGGACCGGATAAAAACGCCCGGGTCCATGCTGTGCCGTTGCATCCTTACACGGTCCCCTAAGATAGCGCCGCCACTGAACGGGCTGGTGGGATCCACCGCAAGTACCCCAACGGTCTTGTCCCGCTTTCTGAGGTGGGCCACCATCTGATCGACCAGAGTACTCTTACCCACCCCGGGGGCACCTGTAATGCCGATGACATAGGCATTCCCTGTGTGAGGATAGAGATCCTTGAGAACCTCCCGCACCTCGGGCATTCCATCATCAATATCGCGGATCAGACGCGCCACCGCTCTGACATCCCCGGCAATAACCTTTTCAGCTACACTGGCCATAACGTCCTTTTCTTATCTCGGTGTTACATGTTGTTCGACCCATCTGACAATTTCGTCAAGGGGTGTCCCAGGGGTAAAGACCGCCTGGACCCCGGCCGCCTTCAGTTTTTTAATATCGTCATCCGGAATAATGCCGCCCCCGCAGACGACAATATCATCCGCTCCCTTTTCACGAAGGAGCTGAACGACCGTAGGGAAAAGATAGTTGTGAGCCCCTGCCAGACTCGAAAGCCCGATCATATCCACATCTTCCTGAATGGCGGCCTCGACAATCTCTTCGGGCGTCTGATGGAGACCTGTGTAGACCACCTCAAAACCGGCGTCCCGATACGCCCTTGCAATGATCCTGGCCCCGCGGTCATGACCGTCCAGCCCCGGTTTTGCAACCATCACCCTGACTCTTCTCTTCTGTTTCATATATTTCTCTCCGGCATGAGGGAATTGCGAATTTAGGAACTAAAGAATTGGCTGAAACCTCCTTAGTTAAATCCCTCAATTCTTAAATTCCTCAATCCCTAAATTCCTCAATTCCTCAATTCCTCAATCCCTAATAGATCCCCGGATCCCTGTACTCGCCGTATACCTTCCTGAAGACG
>CAZACO010000466.1:0-4027 GCA_964483185.1 uncultured Desulfobacteraceae bacterium | reverse complement strand
TTTTTGGCCTTTAGGTGTTCGAAAATTTCTTCTGCAACGGTCACCGACCGGTGCCGTCCGCCTGTGCAACCCACCGCGATCGTCAGATATGATTTACCCTCTTTTTCATAGAGGGGGATAAGATATTCGAGAAGAGAAACGTATTTCTCAAGAAACTCCCGGGTTTCTGTCCATTTCATTACAAACCTGCGTACCCTCTCATCCTTTCCATCCAATTGTTTCAATTCGGGAATGAAATAGGGATTGGGAATAAACCGCACATCGATCATAAGGTCTGCTTCAAGGGGAACACCATACTTGAAGCCGAACGAAAGAACGGCAACCCGCATCCTTTCACTCTTAACGCCCTGCTCCACCTGTTGAAGGACAACCTCTCTCAACCGGTGAACCGTCAAATCGGATGTGTCGATAATCTTGTCTGCGATCTCCTTGAGCCCACTCAGCTGCTTCTTCTCGGACCTGATACTGTCGAGAAGATTTTTTCCACCTGAAATCGGATGGTGTCGCCGGGTTTCGCTGAAGCGTTTCACAAGCACATCTTCAGAACTCTCCAAAAAGAGCATGACGAAGTGATACCCTTCCTTGCGCAACATAAAAAAGACGTCCCTGTAATTCTTGACAAATTCCTTTTGCCTGAGATCCATCCCAAAGGCCAGTTTCTGGACTTCTGAGACGCTGCCTGAACGGAGCTCAAGGAATTTGGGCAGGAGCAGAACAGGCAGGTTGTCAACACAGAAATAGCCGGCGTCTTCAAGGGTATTTATGGCGGTGCTCTTCCCGGAACCGGACAGGCCTGTAATAATAATGATGTTTAAGTTTTTCATGATCCAGCCACCCGACGACCCGATGAACGTTCGTTTGCATGATAGTGCCAAGAATTTCATAAGAGGTCAAGGGAATAGGGCGGCAGATGATCAAGAATCCGGGCGACAGGGGAGAATCAGCCGGTGCAGAACCCGTTTGACGAAAAAATCAAATGTTTGTATAAGGTCTTCTAACGGGCCGTTTTTGACAGACGAGGCGACAATCGGTAGTTCTCAAAGCGAAAACCGGGCCGCGATAGGTCCAGGGACAAGAGATCGGGTTTTTAGGATCAGCATGTACACGTCAGGGCAGACCCTCAGGAGGTAAACTTGGAACTGACACCGAAGCATCAGCAAAAGATTATCCAGCTCATGGAGAAAGGAGCAGAGGTCCCCAACCCCCTCACCGTTGACATTGGAGATGACGTCGAGATCGCCCAGATCTCCGGCAACGGGGTGAAGATCTATCCCGGCTGCCGTATCTACGGCGATAAGACGGTTATCTCATCGGGCGTTCAGATCGGCAGCGAAGGACCGGTCACCATTGAAGACTGCCAGATCGGGCCGCAGGTTGAACTCAAAGGCGGATATTTCAATAAAGCGGTTTTTTTAGAAAAGGCGAGCATCGGATCGGGTGCGCACGTGCGCGAAGGGTGCATATTGGAAGAACAGGCAAGTTGCGCCCATTGCGTCGGACTGAAACAGACGATCCTTTTCCCCTTTGTCACCCTGGGCAGCCTGATCAATTTCTGTGACTGCCTCATGGCCGGAGGAACAAGCCGTAAAGACCACAGCGAGGTGGGGAGTTCATATATCCATTTTAATTTCACGGCCGACGGGGACAAGGCCACGGCCTCTCTTTTCGGCGATGTCCCGAGAGGCGTTATGCTCAATCAGCCCGCCATTTTCCTGGGTGGCCAGGGGGGGGCGGTCGGGCCTGTGCGGATCGGTTACGGTAATGTGGTCACAGCGGGCACGATCCTGCGCAAGGATGTCTTGGAAAGCAACAGGCTGGTCATCGGGAAGTCCTACCGTGGCGGCGTCATCCCTTTTGTCCCCGATCTTTACACAGGCCTTTCCCGGATAGTTGAAAACAACATCCTTTATCTGGCCAATTTAGCTGCTCTGGAACAGTGGTACATCCATGTCCGTCAGGAGATTTTCAAGGCCGATGAACTGGGCGACCTGATCTATGGCGGCGCACTTGACAAATTGACCCTGGCAAAACAGGAACGTGTCCTGAGGCTTAAGGCCGTATCGGACAAGATGCCTCGTTCCATGGAGATGGACGGCGCCAGAGAGAGCGGAAAGGCGGGAAAGCGTGAACTCTACCGAAACATCGATCGGGTTTGCGATCTATTCGATTCAGACACAGCCGCCGCAGCCGGAACCGAACATCGGGAAGCCTTCCTGGACGGGTTTCATATCCAGATGAATGATCATGATCCCGACTATGTGAGTCTCATCAAGGGCCTCCCGGCAACTGTCTCTCAAAAGGGCACACTCTGGCTGGACACGATGATCCGCGAACTTTGCCGGAAAACAGGCGAGATGCTTCCATCCTTGCGTCTCTTCAGGAAATAATCTCGGACAGCCTCCTTGTATCCCCGCGGCTGAGGAAGGACTCCTATGGGCAGACTATTCGGAACCGACGGAATCAGGGGTGAGGCCAATCATACACCCATGGACGGCATGACCGCCTTTTCTGTAGGCCAGGCCGTTACCCATCTGATCAAAGGAGGGAAGCAAAAGGCCGGAATCGTCATCGGCAGGGATACCCGCATTTCCGGTAACATGCTGGAACATTCGCTTGCAGCGGGTATTGCCTCCATGGGCGGTGATCCCTGTCTGGCGGGTGTGCTTCCGACGCCGGGGATCGCCTTTCTCTGCAGATCCACAGGCGCGGAGGCCGGCATCATGATCTCCGCCTCCCATAACCCGTATGAGGATAACGGGATCAAGATTTTCTCCGGCCAGGGCTTCAAACTGACGGACCGGCAGGAGGAGAACCTCGAAGATCTTATCCTGAGCGGCCGGCTGGTGCAGATGGTGCCTCCGTCCAGGGAGATGGGCCAGTCCAAGACCGTTGATCATCCCCTTGACACCTATATCGCTTTCCTTAAGGGATGTTTCCCACGCGACCTGTCCATGAAGGGGATTCAGATCGTCATCGACGCGGCCAACGGCGCTACCTATCAGGCCGCGCCGGCCCTCTTTGCTGCACTGGGCGCGGATGTCGACACGATCCATAACTCGCCTGACGGAACAAATATCAACCAGAACTGCGGTTCACAGTTTACTCAAGACCTGCAGAAACGGGTGAAGCAGAGTGGGGCCGCCATCGGGCTTGCCTTTGACGGTGATGGAGATCGGTTGATAGCAGTGGATGAAACAGGGAGAGAGATCTCCGGCGACCCGATCATGCTGATCTGCGCCAAGGTCCTGAAAGACCTGGGCAGGCTCAAAAATGACCTGGTTGTGACCACGGTAATGAGTAACCTGGGGTTTACCCTGGCCTGCAAGAAATATGGTATGAAACACCATGCGTCCAGAGTTGGGGACCGGTATGTGCTGGAGGATATGAAGAGGCTGGGGGCCGTGATCGGCGGCGAGGACTCCGGCCATATGATCTTTCTGGACCACCACACCACCGGGGACGGCATTGTTGCGGCCATCCAACTGATCGCTGCAATGCTGAGACAGGGGAAACCGCTTTCGGATCTGGCAGCGATGATGGACGTTTACCCACAGGTACTCATTAACGTGGATGTCGAGCGAAAACCCGAGATTTCTACACTGCCCGAAGTGGTTGAAGCCATCAGACAGACAAAGACCGAACTGGGCGATGAGGGCCGGGTCCTGGTCCGGTATTCGGGCACTCAGAATCTGTGTCGCGTGATGGTGGAGGGCCCGACCCGGAAGGTGACGGAAAGGTACTGCCGGCAGATTGCCGACGCGGTAAAACGGGCCACAAATTGACCCGATTGGGCAGGGCCGTTCAGGATCTATCCGTCTGCCAGAAAATATTCATTCATCTTTTTTTTGACGTCTTCTATGGTTTCCTCTAACCAGAGGACATCCGCGATACTGAGCCTGCCCGTCTTGGTGGCGCCCTTGGAGCCGTCCTTTTTTGTATAGGTCCTGGGACCGACCTGTAACTTCGGCTCGCCGTCTCCGTAACGGTTGATAGAGATCTGAAGCCCGGTTTCCTCATTTTCCCAGGT
>CAZACO010000465.1:0-4028 GCA_964483185.1 uncultured Desulfobacteraceae bacterium | reverse complement strand
AACATCGGCTTCTTTTGGTATCCCGGAAGGGTTTCATGGATTCACCGTGGCGCCTGCAAAGCCGAGTCAGAAGCATAAACCCGGTCAACCTGAAAAGGCACAACCTAAGCGCATGGCGCCGGAAAAAGCTGGTCCGCAGGAGGAGAAGCGCGATGAACTTGAACAGCCGAGGAGAGGTGAACACGTACGTTGACCATAAGGAATGATCTGATCGTTATCCTTTCCCCGGGCCGGTTTTGCACCTGGCAGATAAAATGGAGATGCTGTCCCTCCCCTTGTCATCCAGAATGACAACCCCGGAAGAGACGGAGCGAGACCATGAACTTGGGTTAAGATCCTTTCCGAAACCCGGATAGCGCATCGAGGGAAAGGACGGGGCCGCAGCGATCCTGGGCCTCCACCCGAGCACCTTGAGAGCAATGATGAAATTTCAAATATCTTTACTTAGAATCTTTGTTTGTAATCCCGCCTTGCGGAACAAAAAGCGAAGATGTCTTGTGGTCGAAGATCCCGTCTTTGGCGGGACTAACCCATTTGCTTCTTTAGAGATGGAGGTTTTCCCGCCTATATTTGTGCCATATGGCAATATCCGGGCGGGGTTGTTTACTGAAACCTGAACACTGGCCACTCATTTGATTGCGGCCGAAGGCCTGCATTGGGATTTGTGATTGTCGATTTGTGATTGTTGATTGAATAAAGGCTTGAAAACAAGATGATGCATACCCGGAACCCCGAAAACTTTTTGTAACCGTTCACGGGTTCAAAGCCGGCCCTGGGGAGGATGAAGTGATCATGTCTATGGGTACCACCACGTGTCTCAATATTACCGGTCGCCTTTGCGCCGCATTTCTCTGTCTCATGCTCCTTTTCCCACTTCCCCATGTGGCAGCTTCGGACAGGGCCGGCGATGAATTTCTGACCGGCTATGTTGCCTCCATCCTTGAGAGGGACCTACACTGGGGGAGAAATAGCTATATGTTGAAGATTGTCAACGGGGTTGCCACGATTACCTTGTTTAAAGATGACCCGATACGACGGGAGGAGGCCGACAAGGAGCTTCGCAATATCGACGGGCTGCAGAGGATAGCGATTGTGGTGAAGCCTGCGAACACGGGCGAGCCTGGCGCAGTAAGCAGGTTTACCGGGATAACCAGCGAAGGGGAAGCCTTTCCAACGGGCGACGTGTTCCGGCCAATCATCGCCGATCCGAAGCAGCCCCAGTTCTTTGCCAGCATCAACCGCTTCAAATCATCAGATATCCAGTACACCATGGCGTCAGTCGGCTTCGGAGAGACATTCGGCCTGTACAGGTTCTTCGGCAGCCGTGAGGGGGACGGCCTGCAACTGAGCGTGGAGGGCGCCCTTTTCGCCCAATTCAACATGAGCACCCCCTCCCACGACCTCATCAACGCGGATTACACCATCGGCATTCCTGTCACCTACCGGCATGGCGACAACTCGCTCCGCTTCCGCATGTATCACCAAAGCTCTCACTTGGGGGATGAATTCCTCCAGAGTGTTAATCCTCCGGAACGGGTTAACCTCAGCTACGAAGCCATTGAGCTCATCTATTCCCGCGAATGGCGCGGATGGCGAGTGTACGGCGGCGGTGAGTACCTGATCCACAAGGAACCTGGAGATCTAAAGCCGCTGAGCGCCCATTGGGGGATCGAGTATCGCTCCAGCGAGCCCCTTGTGTGGAACGGCAGGCCGATTGGCGGGGTGGATATGAAGAGCTTCGAGGAGCATGACTGGGCCATCGATACCAGCGTCAAGGCTGGCCTCGAGTTCGGCCATCCCAACCCAGGAAAGCGTCGTCTGCGCCTCATGGCCGAGTGGTACAAGGGGTTTGATCCGCGTGGCCAATTTTACAGGAATAAGGTTGAATACTATGGCATGGGGTTGTATCTGGGATTCTGACAGAGTCAGTAGAGGGAAGTTTGATGGTCTCGTAAAAAGCCAGGAAATGTCCTTTTTCGTCATTCGTACGAAACTCAAACGGTTTCATCCAGCGGGGTGTAAGCCCGCTGCATGGGTGATTCCGGCGAAAGCCGGGATCCAGGTCTTTTCAGAATTTCTGGACTCCGGCTTTCGCCGGGGTGACGGTGAGCACATTATGATTTTCTTAAATCATTTAAGATCGGTGTAGAAACTTACAAGGGCACCGTTCAACTGAGCGGATTCGTTAACTCTCAAAAGGCTGTCGATAAAGCGATTGAAATCGCGCGGAGCGTAGAAGGGGGTTACATCGGTAAAGAATGATCTCATCACCATAACCTCTGTCTGCCGGCCGCACCTCCATGGCAGGCGAAAAGATAGACGAATATATCGACAACCCAACGATCACTACGAAGGTAATGGGGAAATAGTCAAAGACCGGGACGTTCCTTATCTGAATATCGACGTGACGACAACGCGGGAAGATGTTGTTCTCCAGGGTTTTTTTGTCAAAAACAGCCGGACCGAAGATGAGGTTGCAGAAAAAATCAGGCAAAACAGAGGCGTTAAATCCGTTATGAGCCTCTTTAAGATAGAAGAAGAAAAGTAAAGTCGGTACGATACTATGGGGTACCCTCCTGTGAGGGAAGGTTTAAGAATTCGAAAAGGTCGAATGAAAATGGAGGGGGGCTAATGTTTCATACAAAAAAGATAGTTAACCGACTGATGACCCTTAGTCTCTTGGTAAGCGTGGGGTTTGTTGCGCTTCTTTACGTGGCCTCCCCGGCATTGGCCGCGAGCGCGCCAACACTGGGTGTGGCAGAGACCTTCGGGGTACTGGGTGGCTCGATAGTAACCAATACCGGTGGTACCGCCATCACCGGAGATCTGGGTGTTTCGCCAGGCCTCGCAATCACCGGCTTTCCGCCGGGGACCTACACCGGAACGCTGCACTCAGCTGATGCGGTTGCGGCGCAGGCCCAGGTCGATCTTACCACTGCATACAATGCTATCGTCGCCACGCCGACATTAGTCGATTTGACGGGTACGGATCTGGGTGGACTCACGCTCACGCCAGGCGTCTACGGTTTTGATACGTCGGCTCAGTTGACAGGGGCACTCACTCTCGCCACCGGGCTCAACCGCAATGCGGTCTTCATCTTCAAGATAGCGAGCACGCTCACGACGGCAAGCGCTTCGTCTGTTACCGTGACCGGCGCCGGTTCAGACTGCAACGTGTTCTGGCAGATCGGCAGCTCGGCGACTCTCGGTTCGACCACTACGTTTGCAGGGAACATCCTGGCGCTCCAGAGCATCAGCTTGAATACCGGCGCAAGCGTGTCCGGTAGAATTCTGGCCCGGAATGGCCCAGTAACGTTGGATACCAATCTGGTCACCGTGCCCTGTCCTCTCATCACTCTCCTGCCGGCGCCGCCGCTTGCGCAGGGAACTGTGGGGGTCGCCTATAGCCGGACCATTACGGCCAGCGGCGGAACAGCCCCTTATACATACAGCATAACCGCCGGGGCGCTTCCGACCGGGCTGTCGCTCTCGGGCGGCGGCGTCATTTCGGGAACACCGACCGCGGCGGGTACATCTACGTTCACGGTCACGGCCACGGACGCGGCCGGCTGCACCGGCTTGCAGGCCTACACCCTGGTCATCAATGCTGCAACTTGCCCGACCATCACGCTCTTGCCCGCACCGCCCCTTCCCCAGGGGACTGTGGGAATCGCCTATAGCCAGATCCTCACGGCCAGCGGCGGAACAGCGCCGTATACATTCAACATAACCGCCGGAGCGCTTCCGACGGGGTTATCATTCACGAGCGGTGGCCTGATTTCGGGAACGCCGACCACGGCCGGCACGTTTACTTCCACGGTCACGGCCACGGACACGGCCGGCTGCACGGGTTTGCAGGCCTACACGATCGTCATCAGTGCCGCGGTGATTCCGACCGCTGTCCCAACACTTTCCGAGTGGGGCATGATAATCCTCATGGTGCTTATGGGGTTTGCGTCCATTTATTATTATATGAGGAGACAGAGGAGAGAAGCTTAATATATCACGCTGGTTACCGGACAAAACGC
>CAZACO010000464.1:0-4044 GCA_964483185.1 uncultured Desulfobacteraceae bacterium | reverse complement strand
CCTGGCAGACCTTTCTCGAAATACTATGGTCAGGCGGATTCGGAGTTTGAAAAGGGATATGGTGTCACATCTTGTTGTATAGTGAATATAGTGAATAGATGTGAGGCGCCTACTTTTTCCTGAGAGACGATGCCCGGGATGAAATCACCGGGAACGCCAAGAAATGGATGAAATGAATCTCTTGCGAACACAGCTTCAACGGTTACATTTATGATAGCTTCCCGGAGTGTTTCAGTCTGGATACCGAGGAAATTGCTGATGAAAGAAATCTTGGATATTGGTGATGGCGGCTGAATTTGACCTGAGTATCAGATGATGTACGAAATCGACCTGAGTGAGACAAGCCGGACAAAAATCGATTCCACAGCTAAAACAGATTGATAAAACTGTCTAAATCGGACTAGTCTGACTAGGCTGATGTAAACAAAGGGGGTTCAGATGAAAACTTTCTGGAAACTGCAAGACGCAAAGAGTCAATTCAGCAAACTGGTGGATAAGGCCTTGGCAGCCGGTCCACAATATATAACCCGAAGGGGTGTCGAGGCCGTGGTCGTGATTGCCACCAGACAATACGAGGCATTGACATCAAAAAAGCCTGATTTCAAGAAGTTCCTCCTAATGTGCCCCAGATGGATCAGGGTTTTGAAATAGAGCGACAAAAGGACTATCCAAGGAGCGGATGGGGAGATGCAACAGGCAGAGAGCATGGCGCAGAGAAGCGTCCATGAAACAGGAGTTGTTTCGACTCAAGAGTTGAGATGAGAACTGATTTTGTCTTGACGAGCGGGTGGATTGCAGATAGTCTCTCCTAACCAGGATAAATCGGCCTCCGGCTCGTAAAGCCTACGGTTCGGAGAGAAAAGTGCCTAAAGTGAGCTAAAGTGTTACCAGAAATCTAAGTGACGGATGGATAATGACGGATCCGATCGAAAAAGAGAATTTGTCCGCCTCCCGTTTGCGGGAGCTCATACGGGACGGGCAGTGGAAAACGCCCACCACGGGCGTGGCCACGGGGTATGTACAGGCCAACCTGGTGATGCTGCCTCGGGATGCGGCCTTCCATTTTCTGCTGTTCTGTGTACGCAATCCCAGGCCGTGTCCTGTTCTGGATGTGTTGGATCCGGGTCAGTGGGAACCCGGGATCGCGCGGGGCGCGGACCTGCGGACCGATCTGCCCCGGTACAGGGTATACAGAGAGGGAGCGTTCACAGAAGAGACGGAGGATGTGACGCACCTTTTTGACGACGACACGGTCAGCTTTCTTCTTGGGTGCAGTTTTTCTTTTGAGAGTGCACTGATCGCGGCACGGGTCCCTGTCAGAAACCTGGAGGAAGGGAAGAATGTTTCCATGTACATCACGAACCGTGACTGTATTCCCGCAGGTCCTTTTTCCGGTCCCCTGGTGGTCACGATGCGGCCGATGCGGCCTGATCAGGCCATACGGGCGACCCAGGTGACGACCCGCTTCCACCTCACCCATGGAGCTCCGGTCCACTTAGGCTCGCCTGAGGAGATCGGGATCAAAGACCTGGATCAGCCCGATTTCGGCGATCCGGTGACGATCCTTGCCGGGGAGATTCCGGTGTTCTGGGCCTGCGGAGTCACCACGATTCTGGCAGTGATGTCAGCCGCCCTTCCCACGGTGATCACCCATTCGCCCGGACACATGTTTGTATCCGACCGGAGAGACGAGGATCTGACCCTTATGTGAGGGGGCTGCCCTATGGAAAAAGACGGGGAGGTCGTCATCAACAGAGAATGGTGCAAGGGCTGTGGCATCTGTGTTGCCTTTTGTCCAGAGGAGGCCCTTGTCCTGGATGATGATGAAAAGGCCTGCTGGGCCCACCCCGAGAAATGCAAGCGGTGTGGTCTATGTGAGTTGAGATGCCCTGATATCGCCATAGAACTGGTGCAGAAATGATATCTGAACGATCCAACGTGAGATTTATTCAGGGAAACGAGGCCATAGCGGAAGGGGCCCTTTATGCAGGGCTCCAGTTCTATGCGGGCTATCCCATCACGCCATCCACAGAGATCGCGGAAATCCTCTCCCGAAGGCTTCCCGAGGCGGGTGGAACGTTTATCCAGATGGAAGATGAAGTGGCATCCCTGTGCACGATCATCGGCGCATCGTTGACCGGGCTCAAGGTGATGACCGCCACCAGCGGCCCCGGTTTTTCCCTTATGCAGGAGGCCATCGGATATGCGGTCATGGCTGAGGTGCCCTCGGTGATCGTCAATGTGCAGAGGGGGGGACCCAGCACCGGCCTGCCCACGGCCGTGTCCCAGGGCGACGTGCTCCAGGCCCGTTGGGGCACCCACGGAGACCACTCCATTGTGACACTCACCGCGTCCAATCTGCAGGATGTGTTTCTCATGACAGTGGAAGGGTTCAACATAGCGGAGACCTTCCGGACACCGGTGATTCTCCTGTTCGACGAGGTCGTGGGCCACATGCGGGAGAAGGTGGTGATCCCAGGGCCCGGAGACATAGAGATCATCGAA
This sequence comes from uncultured Desulfobacteraceae bacterium, assembly GCA_964483185.1. Lineage (GTDB taxonomy): Bacteria > Desulfobacterota > DSM-4660 > Desulfatiglandales > Desulfatiglandaceae > CAZACO01. The sequence goes on along the minus strand of CAZACO010000464.1, from coordinate 1,539 downwards.
CGGCTCCGCACCTCCGTTCCTGAAGGGACCAATTATCACCCCTACCTGAGGCGCGAGGACGGGAGGCTTCCCATGAGCGATTTCGGGGGGGTGCATCGATACAACGTCACCGGTCTGGTCCATGACATGTGGGGATTCCCCTCCACAGACCCGAACATCGCCTATGACCTCCTTCATCACATCGTGGACAAATTAGAGCACCGGGCCGATTCCATGGCCCGTTACAAGGAGTATTTTACCGAGGACGCCCAGGTCCTGTTGATCTCCTACGGGAGTTCAGCCAGGAGCGCCCTGCAGATGGTGGTGGATCGGCGCAAGACGGGGGATAAGTTGGGGTTGCTTGAGTTGCAGAGCCTCTGGCCTTTCCCCGGTGAGACGGTGCGGGAGAAATGTGAAGGCCGGACCCATGTCCTGGTGATCGAGATGAATATGGGGCAGATCTGTCACGAGGTGAAGAAGGTCGTATCCAGACCCGAAACCGTATTCCTCGCCAACCGGTTTGACGGGGTCTTCATTTCGCCGGCAGACATCCTGCGGGTACTGAATATGATACAGGGTAAAGGAGTCTGAAAATGCCGGTCAAAGACTACCTGCGCCACCGTTTCTTACCGCACATCTGGTGTGCCGGCTGCGGCCACGGGATCGTCATGTCAGGCATGATACGGGCGATTGAACAGATCGGGCTCAAGAAAAACGAGGTGGTTGTGGTATCGGGGATCGGATGCTCTTCCCGCATGGCAGGATACCTCGATTTTCATACCATGCACACCCTTCACGGCAGGGCCCTTGCCTTTGCCACAGGCGTGAAAATGGGCCGTTCCGATCTGACAGTGGTCGTACCGATGGGCGACGGCGACGCCTTGGCCATCGGGGGAAACCATTTCATTCACGCTGCACGGCGAAATATCGACCTGACAGCCGTTATCATGAACAACCGCATCTACGGCATGACCGGAGGCCAGGGCTCTCCCACGACGCCCCTGGGCATGAGAAGCACCACGACCCCACGGGGGAGCGCGGACCCTGCCTTTGACCTTGTTGAGTTGGCCAAAGGGGCCGGGGCTTCCTTTGTGGCCAGGACGACCACCTATCACGCAAAGGAACTGACCCGGATGATTGAAAAGGCCATCCGTCACAAGGGCTTTTCCGTGGTTGAGGTCATGTCCCAGTGCCCCATCTATTACGGCAGGCAGAACCGGCTCGGAGACGGCGTTGAGATGATGAAGTGGTTCAGGGACAGCACGACCCGGATCGATTCAAATAAAAAGGAGGCCGATCCCGATCTGATTGAGCGGGGTATTTTCGTGGACGAGGAGCGACCTATACGAAAAAGTGCCTAAAGTGACTAAAATGAGCTAAAGTGCCTAAAGTGGGCTAAAGGATGTAAAATGTGCTGAACCGAACATCCAATATCGAAGATCCAACATCCAGTTTTCAGTTTCAAATGAGCGCGGCCTCTGGCCGTAAAAAAGGCCTACCTGCCTCGCTTGTCCCGGCTGCGCTCTCGGCATGGTGGGCAGGCCGGTCTGATCGACCCAG
>CAZACO010000463.1:0-4048 GCA_964483185.1 uncultured Desulfobacteraceae bacterium | reverse complement strand
CCTTTGCAATTCTCATTAGTCTTTCCTTCTTTGTTTAGATCATTTCTTGAAGGGCATTGTTTTCATCATCAGAGTCCATGATTCTTACCAAAACCTTGAACCTTGGTTAAAGGTGCATCTATTCATGCATGCTTGCATAATCCTTGCGTAGCTTTCGAGCCAATTTATACCGATTTACAAACAGATGCCAAGCCAAAATTTGAAGAGTTCTCAACACAAGGGTACATAATCCAGCCTTGAAGATGCATCTTTCGCACTCATGGCCAAATTTTCGGTTATCCTACCAAAAAATGATTTTGACAGCTCATCGGCGTCGTATTTGAAACCCGTGGAAAAAGAAAAGGGCAACATGCTGAACCAGGACAATCTTCAAATCCTGGCAGAGGGTGTGGGAAATGACTGTGGGGAGTTTTTTCTTGACATGATGAAAAGAGGATGATAACGCTGGTCAGACCAGTAGACATGTGCGCCACTGCGAAAACCATGAGCGGGATACGCACGCCGGGTATCCATCCTATCGGAAGTACTAAAAATTAACCGAATTGCCAATGACAGTTGGCCGATGGCTGATGAGTGTTGGCGCTGGACACGCCACCTCACACCTGAAACCTGATACCCTTGACCCCACACCCACAACCGATGAACGACCGCATGCCGTTAAAGCCGATTGTCAAATCGAGGCTCTCTGAGGCCGCAATCGAGCAGATTAAGGAACTGATTGTCAGCCAGAAACTGCAGCCTGGAAGCAAACTGCCTTCTGAAAGGGTACTGGTTCATGAACTGAAGATCAGCAGGGCCTCGGTCAGAGAGGCCCTGCGCATCCTTGAGATCATGGGCCTGGTGGAGGTCAGTCCTGGAAAAGGGTCCTATGTCAAGGAACTCACAGCAGATCTGTTTGTCCCCCTGCCCACCTGGCTTTCCACGCACAAAGAGACCCTCAACAATCATTTTGAGGCACGCCTGGTCTTAGAACCGGCCGCCGCCGGGTTTGCGGCCCTCCGTGCCTCTGAAAACGATATCTGGAAACTGAAACGGGCACTCACTGCCTTTGAAGAGAAAGTGGGGGAAGACGATATCGTGGGCCTGATTAATCTTGACATCCATTTTCATGGCCTCATCGGTGCGGCTACAGGAAATAAGACCATCAAATTACTGATGGATACCATTACCCGGTTTCTGTTTGACGGGTGGAAGGCTACGTTGAGGGTCAAAGGAAGGCCCCGAAAAACCGTGACAGAGCATAAGAAAATTCTCAGGGCTATCATGGAAAAGGATGACCAAAAGGCAAAACTCGCTATGGAGAGCCACTTGAAGCATGCCATTCAAAATCTTAAAGATGCGGGGCTCGAGTAAAGGGACAAAGGAAGACACCATGGAGACACGTGTTACCATTCTGTGTGACAACAGTATCAGCAGGTCAGGATTTGTAGGCGAACATGGATTCAGCTGTATTATTGAAAGAGGGGATGAAAAATATCTCTTCGATACAGGCCCGGGGAGGTCCCTGCCCATTAATCTGGATGTCCTGGACACGGATCTCGATGGCCTGAACAGGGTGTTCATCAGCCATGGGCATTATGACCATACCGGCGGGCTCCTGTGGGTGACGCAGCAGGCGGTTCACACAGAGGTGGTTGCCAATCCCGCGGTTTTTTGCAGGCATATGACCTCTGATTCGCAGGACAGGGACAAACCTCCCAGGTATATCGGCTGCCCGGCCTCGCAGGAGGAGTTGGAGCGGGCAGGCGCAACCTTTACGTTTATCGACCATACAGAGGAGGTAACCCCCGGCATCTGGTTTTTGACCGGAATAGATCGTGACCCTGAGAAAGTCCCTAGCGATGCCCGACTGGTATTGCCCGAGGGAAATCGGTTTGTCCCGGATCCCATAGAAGACGATGCGTCTCTCTTGATAGAGACGGACGGTTCCCCTGTTCTGATCTTGGGGTGCGCCCATGCAGGGGTGTTGAATATCCTGGACCATATCAGGGAGTCGATGGAAATCAGCAAGCTCCGTGCCATCTTAGGCGGGACCCACCTGATGTTCTATGGGCAGGAAGACCTCTCCCGTGTCATCGATGAATTTGAGAGATTTTCCATTGAACTGGTAGGGGTGTCCCACTGCACCGGTTTTCAGGCAGCGGTAGAACTTTCAAGACATTATGGCGACCGATTTGCGGCCGCATCGGCTGGAAGGGTTTTCAGCTTTTAGGGTGACTGAGGATACCCAGATCCGGCTCATTTGGACCCGGATCTTTATTCACCATTCCGCATGGGAGGCGGAGAACACAAAAAAGGAGGGACATCATGGGAACAGACGAAACCAGAGGTCTAACGCGAAGAGATTTCATCAAGAAATCGGCAGTGGGATTGGCAGGAGTTGGCCTGGCAGGCCTCTCCATGGATGCCCTGTTTCAAGGGAATAGGGCCTTTGCAACCGAGGTGGCCCCGCTGGCCCTCAAATTGGAGAAGGACCCGGTTGTCAGGGTACTTCGCTGGTCCGGATTTGTGAAGAGTGATGAGGAGATCTGGAATGCGAACACCAAAAAATGGGAAGAGGCGACGGGCGGCAAGGTCATTACCGAATACCTCTCGTGGGAAGACGTGAGGTCCAAGGCGGCCATGGAGGCCTCTGTGGGTGCTGGACACGACATTGTCTTGGGATGGTTTGACGACCCCCACCTCTATCCCAACAAACTGGTGGATGTGACCGATGTGGCCACCTATCTCGGAAAGAAATATGGCGGCTGGTACCCGGTGTGCGAGATCTACGGGAAGGATGCCAAGACCCAGAGGTGGATCGCCCTGCCGATCGGGAGCGCGGGGATATGCATCAACTACCGGGTGAGCTGGGTCAAAGAGGCGGGGTTCGAAAAGGTGCCCGATAATATCGAGGGATTCATCAAATGCTGCAAGGCCCTGAAGGCCAAGGGGCACCCCACCGGTTTTGCGTTGGGTCATGCCGTGGGTGACGCCAATACCTGGACCCACTGGTGGCTCTGGTCATTCGGGGGCAAGGCCGTGGAAAAGGACGGCAAGACCATCTGTATCAACAGCAAGGAGACCCTCCAGTCCCTCGATGCGTGCAAGGAACTCTATGAGACCATGATACCGGGTGTGGCCTCTTGGCTGGATCCCAATAACAACAAGGCGTTTTTAGCCGGGCAGATTTCTCTGACGGCCAACGGGAACAGTATCTTCTATGTGTCTATGAATAAATTCCCGGAGATCAACAAGGACCTGATGACCATGAACTTCCCGATCGGGCCGGTTGGAGAACGGAGGGATCTGTCCCTCTTCAGCCTGGCCTTTATCTTCAAACACAGCCCGGTGCCCAATGCGGCAAAGGATTACCTCCGGTTCATGTTTGAGAAGCCGCAGTACGGGGCCTGGGAGAGCGGGACCTGGGGGTATGTGACCCAGACCCTAAAAGATTACTACAATCTTCCGGCCTGGAAAAAGGACCCGCGCATCACCCCCTACCGGAACTGCATGGAGGGGATGCTGTGGAACGGGTATGAAGGACCCTTGGGGCCTGCCTCTGCCGCTGCAATGAGCGAATATGTGATTGTGGACATGTTCGCTGACGTCTGCGCCGGCGGAAAGTCTCCCAAGGCCGCGGTCCTGGCTGCAGAGAGGAAGCTCAAGAGGTTCTACCGATAACGAGAACCAGGGGATAAGCGGGCAATGCCTCACGACGGCACACTCACGGAGAGTCAAACCGGCTGGGCCGGCCGGACCTGGGAAAGCGCATCCCTGACCATGCAGCGTCGCGGGGTTGTGGGTGTTCTTTTTACAGGCCCGGTCTGTATTATTCTCCTTCTGCTGCTCGCCTATCCCTTTATCTTGGGCATCTATCTGTCTTTCACCGACACGATCATCGGCCGATCCGGCCAGTTCATCGGGCTGGAGAACTATCTGTATCTCCTGTTGGACGATGTCTTCCGGCTGACCACCTTCAACACCCTCCTCTATACGGTGGTTGCGGTTCTGTTCAAGCTCATCCTGGGGTTTGGGCTGGCCGTTGTCCTGAACCGCAACTTCAAGG
>CAZACO010000462.1:0-4048 GCA_964483185.1 uncultured Desulfobacteraceae bacterium | reverse complement strand
ATATGAGTTTTGAGAAAAATATTCTCTGTATCGGGGCCGGCTACGTGGGAGGCCCCACCATGGCGATGATCGCCTATAAGTGCCCCCACTACAAGGTAACCGTCGTAGATATCAACCCCGATCGCATTGCAGCGTGGAATTCGGATGATCTTCCCATTTATGAGCCGGGTCTCGATGAAGTGGTGAAGGCCGCACGGGGAAAGAACCTTTTCTTCAGCACGGAAATCGAACGAGGGATCAGGGAAGCAGACATCATCTTTGTCAGTGTCAACACGCCTACCAAGACATTCGGGGCCGGGGCAGGGATGGCAGCCGATCTGCAGTACTGGGACAAGACCGCTAGACAGATACGGAAATACTCAACCTCCAATAAGATCATCGTAGAGAAGAGCACGCTGCCGGTAAAGACGGCGCAGGCCATGAAAAGGATCCTCATATCAGAGGACAACGGCATCCGGTTTGACGTCCTGTCAAATCCCGAATTCTTGGCCGAAGGCAGTGCCATCAGAGACCTGGAAGAACCGGATCGAGTCCTCATCGGGTCAACCCAATCGCCAAGCGGTCTGAAGGCAAGAGATGTCTTGGTGGAGATCTATTCCAATTGGGTGGCAAAAGAGCGGATCATCACCTCAAACCTCTGGAGCAGCGAGCTTTCGAAGCTGGTTGCGAATGCCTTTTTGGCGCAGCGGATTTCTTCCATAAATTCCATATCGGCCCTCTGTGAAAAGGCTGATGCAGATGTTGAAGAGGTCGCACGCGCCGTGGGCATGGACAGCCGTGTGGGAAGCAAGTTCTTAAACGCCAGCGTGGGCTTTGGGGGGTCATGCTTTAAAAAGGACATCCTCAACCTGGTATATCTCTGCCGATACTACGATCTCAAGGAAGTGGCCGATTACTGGGAGGGTGTTGTCAGGATCAACGATTATCAGAAAGAACGCTTCATGCTCAAGATGCTCGACGCAATGTTCAACACGTTAGCCGACAAACGGATCTGTCTCTTCGGTTTCGCATTTAAGGCCGATACCGGCGACACCAGAGAAAGCCCGGCCATTTTTGTGGCCAAGCGGTTGATCGAAGAAAAGGCGCATGTGGTCATCACCGACCCGAAGGCCCTGAACAACGCCATGAAAGACCTGGAAGGGATCACCGGCGAGATCGCTTACATTGAAGACCCCTATGAGGCATCCGAGCGCTGCAGCGCCATTGCCGTCATGACCGAATGGGGGATCTATGCGAACCTTGACTTCGAGAAGATATACCGGTCAATGGCCAAGCCTGCTTTCATCTTTGACGGCAGAAATATCCTCGATCACGAAAGGCTGTTTGAGATCGGATTTAATGTCTTTCCGATCGGCAAGCCCGGCCTGACGCATTTTTAACCTAAACTGAGCGGTTCCAGGTTTCCCGCTTACAGCGGGATTCAAGGGTTATATAGCATACGGATACCCTTAACTTTATTGACGCCGCCAGAAGTGCGACTCACATTATCTTCCTCCACCCATTGGGTGAAACATACTATTTGTACGTATCAACGTATTTGCTTTTGTTTACAGCCCGTTAAGTTGTTTCAACCCGGAACCGTGAACGCTGAACCACTTAACCCAGGTTTAAGAAAGGCACCCGAAATGATGCATCATCAGAAGCGAATTCTCATCACCGGCGGCGCAGGCTTTTTAGGGTCGCATCTCTGTGATCGTCTGACAGAAGAGGGTCACGACGTCCTCTGTCTGGATAATTTCTTTACCGGAACCAAGCGAAATATCAGTCATCTGACAGGGAGGCCCAACTTTGAATGCATACGCCACGACCTGGTTCATCCCATATTCCTGGAAGTGGACGAGATATATAACCTGGCCTGTCCCGCATCCCCCATCCATTATCAGTATAACCCGGTCAAAACCGTAAAAACCAGCGTCATGGGGGCGATCAACATGTTAGGGGTTGCCAAGCGGGTCAAGGCCAAGATCCTCCAGGCCTCCACCAGCGAGATCTATGGCAACCCGACCGTACATCCGCAACATGAGGCGTATTGGGGCAATGTCAATACCATCGGGCCCAGGTCGTGCTACGATGAGGGAAAGCGTTGCGCCGAGACCCTCTTTTTTGATTATCACCGCCAGAACAAGGTCAATATCAGGGTGGTCAGGATCTTCAATACCTATGGTCCCAGGATGCACCCGAACGACGGTCGTGTCGTGAGCAACTTTATCGTACAGGCCTTGACACACCGGGATATAACCGTCTATGGAGACGGGTCCCAGACCCGTTCGTTCTGTTATGTGGATGACCTGATAGAGGGGTTGGTCCGGATGATGAACGGCCCGGATGCCTTTGTAGGCCCTGTAAACTTGGGAAACCCGTCTGAATTCAGCATGCTGGACCTTGCGAAGATGATCGTCGGATTGACCGGGAGCCGATCCAAGATGATCTTTAAAACCCTTCCCCAGGACGACCCCTTACAGCGGCAGCCCGATATATCCTTAGCCAAAGAAAAGCTTCAGTGGGAGCCAAGGGTAGATCTCGAACAGGGGCTTAAAAAGACCATCGAGTACTTCAGGGGTGTCCAGGAGAAAAAATAACCACATCGTCTCCCCCCTTTAATTTGCCCCGCTATAACGGTAGAAAATAACCTCTGAACTCATATTGAGCCCCTCACAACTTCATTTTAAAACATATTTACCGTCATCGTGGTAATTTTTTATAAATCGGCCTGGAATCCACGGACCCAGCCAGACACGTCAAACACGTGCCGTTATGACGGTAAAAATAGGGGTTGTGAATTTCAGAGCATGTGCATGCCAATCTCTTGACAGGATGACACGCTCCTGTTGGGAGTTCCTACTCAAGATCATAATGCAGCTTCAAGGCCTGATCTATCTGCGCCATGATCTCTTCCGGGAGATGCCCGAGCTTTTTGACAAGACGGATCTTGTCTACGGCCCGCGTCTGATTGATCATAACTTTGGAAAGGGTTCGCAGGCATCCATTGTTTGAAGGTATTTCCGTCAAGAACTGGGAGAAATGGCTTGATGGGCTCCGCAAAGCGGGTTTGAAGTAAGATGAAGATAAGTGATGGGGGGCGGATGAGAGATTTGGACAAATCTTTTTCTTGAACCGTTTTCTGTTCCGTGTTACGTTAACACCGTAACGTTAACGACGTAATGCTATCTCAATGAATCGAACCAATCTGGAGCGGCAGAAACAGTGCGAAATCCTTTTATTTACGGCGGGCTTGTTTTCGGAGATCACTTTGCTGACAATCTCTATGAGAACACCTGACCGGGATGTCCCGCCCTGCGGGATTGCGGCGTGCCGCCTGAGATCATGTGGCCGGAGTCGAACGCCAATCTTGTCGCCTTCCTTTTTGACCATTGTTCTGGCAGCTTCATAACATATGGGAAAGATCTGGTTGTCGAGGCCAAAATTGAACCATAGTTTTCCGAATCTTTTTGACGCTTCCTTCGGATTTGTGATAGTTTTTGCTTGATTTCTAGAAATGGAATGGGGATGATATAGTTGTCATCCCACTGAGGCCTTGTGCTTCCGTGCCCCCGAACCCTGGTGGGTTCGGGTTTTTTTTGCCTGTTTTCAACGATGGAGAGTGCATTGGCCAGATGTATGTTCTTTTTTGACGGTTTCAATTTATATCATTCTCTCATTGCCGACACTATAGTCAACAAGAAACGTGTACAAAAATACAAAAAATATAAGTGGTTGGATCTATATAGGCTGGCCCAGTTATTCGTAAAAAAATCAGATAGTATTACTGAGGTTGATTCAGTCACTGAGGACCTCAAAGTCGTTGACAAATTGCACCCGGATTTCAAATTTGTGAAGTTTACGTAGACCGAGGCATCGGTTTCGCGTTTCATGGAAAGTGACACATTTTGCTTGTGCCCATACCATAATATAGCGGCGCCCTTAGTCCTCGCACCGTTACTGTGACACCTGGGCTGTTATCAAGCTCAACATGTGAACGTTTTGTGATATGATCTCAGTACATCCGCCGTTTTGATCTCCGAGAGATTGTCAAATGTAACAACATCTT
>CAZACO010000461.1:0-4058 GCA_964483185.1 uncultured Desulfobacteraceae bacterium | reverse complement strand
GCCAATTGGGCGGGTTCGTCGACGCGAACCAAACTCTCACAGATAGGGTTCAGCACTATCCCGCCAAGCTGAAGCAGGCCGGAATGCTTGGATGGACCCAGGGTGCTAGTTTTGGTAGTCCCATGTGGATGGTACTGTATACCACGCTAATCCCCCTTGTAGGAGTTGGGTTCCTGGCACAACCGCAACTTGTTGTGCGATTTATGTCGGTGAGATCCGACCGGGAGCTGAACCGTTCGCTGATCTACGCGGGAATCGCTTACTTCATCGCCACAGCTATCCCTTTTTCGGTGGGTGCATTAAGCAATGCGATCTTCTTCAAGAAATTCGGAAAGATCTCCATCGCGATGGCGGGCGGAAACAGTGATAAGGTCATTCCCGTGTTTGTTGATAAATGCATGCCCGATTGGTTTGGGATACTCTTCTTGCTGGGCCTCTTTGCGGCGGCCATGTCCACACTCAGTTCCCAATACCATGTGGGGGGTACCTCTCTGGGCCGCGATTTATATGGGAAGGCCCTGGACGGAAAGAGTTGGGATGAGATTTCGATAACCCGTCTCGGGATTGGTCTGTCAATTTTGTTGACCATATTTATGGCCTTGATCCTTCCGACAAGTATTGTCGCTTTTGCAACCGCCTTTTTCTTCGGTCTGTGCGCCGCATCCTTGCTCCCCATGTTTATTTTCGGACTCTACTGGAAGGGCGTTACGCGCGCCGGAGTGATCACGAGCATGGTTGGAGGGTTCAGTTTGAGCCTGTTTTATCTCCTTTTTGTGCATGCAAAGGAGGCCAAGGGGATAGGCTTGTGTCAAACTCTTTTTGGTGTGGATACCTTGGTGTCTGGATTTACGCCCATGAGCTTCATTTGGAAGCTCCAGTTTGTAGATCCAAATGTTATAGCCCTTCCTATCGCCTTCCTACTGGCATGGCTTGTAAGCCTTGCTACAAAACCGTTTGACAAAGAGCATTTGGATCGTTGCTGGAAGAACTTCTAATAATTTTTCGGAGCAGGCCCTTTTTACAGTTTTTTTAAATGTGAGCAAAAAGTGGAGAACTCGAAAAGGAGGAAAAATGAAACTATTCTCCCCAATAAAGATTGGTACACTGGAAGTCAAGAACAGGATTGTTATGCCGCCGATGGTTACACATTTTGCCCACGAAAACGGCCGTACTTCAGAGAGAATGATTCGATATTATGAGGAAAGGGCCAAAGGAGGGGCAGGCTTAATTATTGTGGAGGCTACGGGTGTTGCCCGATGTGGAAAGTGTTTACCCATTCAACACATGATGGACAACGATGCCTGGATTCCTGACTTAAAAAGACTTGCAGACGCTATCAAACGTCACAGGGCAAGAGCTGGTATTCAACTAATGCATGGCGGTGTCAAGGCATCGGCGAAGTATAGCCAGATGCAGCCCGTAGGTCCTTCTTTATGGCCTGATTATCCCGCCGAAATGGGTGTTGCTCCCAGGGCTTTGACGGTCGAGGAGATACACGATCAGGTTGAAGCATTCGGTGAAGCAGCCGGGAGAGCCAAGGAGGCAGGATTTGATGTGATCGAATTACATTTTGCCCATTCCTACCTTGTCGATCAATTTTTGTCTCCGAGGTTTAATCACCGGAAAGACATGTACGGTGGAAGCAAAGAGAACCGTGCCAGGTTGGGCTGTGAGGTAATTGAATCCGTCAGGAGGTATGTAGGAGAAGATTATCCGATTGGCTGCCGAATCAGTGGGGAGGAAGGTGTGGCAGGAGGTATTATGCTTGATGACGCGCAGGAACATGCGAAACTTATGGTCAATGCGGGAGCGAACTACATCCACGTAACTGTGGGTATTTCAGAGAATTCGGTCTCGACCCCACCCATGTCATTCCCCTACGGATGTTTCCTGCACCTGTCTGAAGGTATCAAAAAGGCTGTGGATGTTCCAGTTATAGGCGTGGGAAAGATAAACATGCCGGAATTTGCTGAGGAGGTTTTGCGTGAGGGTAGGGCCGACTTGGTGGCCATGGGGCGAGCATTGATAGCAGATCCTCACCTTCCGTCCAAAGCGAGAGAAGGGAGATCTAAAGATATTGTGCCCTGCATTTACTGCAATCAAGGGTGCATTACACGTATGTTCAATGGATTAGATATCAGTTGCCTCGTCAACCCGGCCGTTGGAAAAGAGGCGGAGTTTGAGATGGAATCTACCTCGGATCCCCAAAAGATTCTTGTGGTGGGAGGAGGGCCTGGTGGTTTGAAGGGTGCGATCGTTGCAAAGCAACGGGGGCATGATGTAATACTGGCTGAGAAGAAAGACCAGTTAGGGGGGCAGTTGAGGTATGCCTGTAAGCCGCCGGGGAAGAAGGTCATAGAGAATCTGGTTGATTATTTTTCCGAACAGGTCAAAAAGATGGGAATTTCAACCCATCTTGGTAAGGAGGTCACCGGGGAATTTATCAAGGAGGTCAGGCCTGACATAATCATCATGGCCACAGGGGCAACATCGATCATGCCTAACATCCCGGGTATCGAAGGGGATAATGTTTTTTTAGCCACTGAAATGTTGACAGGCAAAAAACCATTGGGCAAAAAGTCTATTATCGTTGGCGGCGGGCAGACCGGTTTAGAAACTGCTGATTTTTTAGCCGAGGCAGGACAAGAGGTTACTATTATAGAAATGCTATCAGAAGTGGGAATGGACATGCCCCTCAGAAATAAAATGTTTTTGATGAAAAAATTGTCGACGAAACATATCAATATCCTTGTGAACCGGGAAATAACAGAAATAACAGATAGCGGGGTTCGGACAGTTTATTCCGGGCAGCAAGAGGACATTACGGGGGATACGGTGATTGTGTCAGTAGGCTCAGAACCCGAGAAGGATCTGCTGAGAGAGATAGCTGAGATGATCCCGGCACTTAAGGGGCTCTACATGCTGGGGGATTGTATCGAGCCTCGAACGGCCCTTGAGGCTATTTCCGAAGCTGCCAGGATTGCAAAAGAAGTTTAATTGCCTTTTTGCGATCTATGTATCCTTCAAGGGGATGAACACTAAACCACGCGAGTACCTTAGTCCAACTAAAAAGAGGATGTCAACAAAATTGCGCAATATGTTGATCCTTATTGCACAACATTTTGAACATTAAGTATTTATACGAGGTGGTTCCCTTCTTTCGTATTATGCATCTATATGATATTACATATGATATTAGATAATTAGTCATATTTCAAAATTTCGGCATTATCGTTGCACAATAACTTTGACAATTAGGGGCTTTCCAGAGGAATTCTATCGGATTTGAGTTTTATAACATTGGCGAACGGTCATTTTGAGTTTGCACACCGCTTCCCGAAGAGTAAAAGCGAAAAGGAGGAGAAAGGAAAATGGATTTTAATTTTTCGGATGAACAGAATCTACTAAGAGACACGGTAAAGAGAATGGTCAAAGAAAAGATTGCGCCCGCTGCAATTGAAAACGATGTTCAGGGCAAAATCGCTATGGATAGCATAAGGCTGCTCGGTGATCATGAATTGCTGGGACTTGTCATCCCTGAAAAATATGGAGGTGCAGGTCAGGACTATGTAACCTACGTCATGCTTAATGAAGAAATCTCGCGTGGGGATGTTTCGACGACCACGATTTTGTTCACCCACACGCTGGGGCTGACCCCCATATTGAATTTTGGAAGCGAAGAACAGAGGGAGAAATATCTTCCCCCACTGGCGAAAGGGGAAAAACTGGCCGCTTTTGGCTTAACCGAGCCATCGAGCGGGTCGGACATCTCCAAGACACTGACAACTGCGGTCCCCGATGGAAATGAGTACGTCCTCAATGGAACAAAACACTTTATAAGTAACGCGGGTGTGGCCGAGACATATAGTATCTTTGCTTCGACGGATAGAAGTGCCGGACTAAAGGGATTGTCATGCTTCATAGTTGAAAAGGGCACTCCTGGATTCTCATTCGGTAGCCATCATGACAAGATGGGCATGAGAGGGGCCGTCGCAGGGGAATTGATTTTTGAGGACTGCAGAATACCCGAAGAAAACCTTGTCGGCGGGCTCGGCAAA
>CAZACO010000460.1:0-4058 GCA_964483185.1 uncultured Desulfobacteraceae bacterium | reverse complement strand
GCGATCGCCCCGGGATGAAAGAGGATAAAGGCGGACAACAGAAAAAACGGGATATCATACCACCTGTTGCGGGTCAGACACCAGCCCTGGGCAAAGCATTCAAACGCAGAGATCCCGATCAGGGCCATCCCGAAGATAAGGATGGCATGCGGCCAGCTGTTGACGTTATGCAGTATCAGATCCGGATTGAATATAAACATGAAAGCGATACAAGATGTCCGTATATCATAAAGGAAGCCCTGGATCCCTGTGGGGATCGGATCTGAGTGCGCAATGGCAGAGGCTGCGTAGGCGGCAAGGCCTACGGGCGGGGTGTCGTCGGCCAATATGCCGAAATAGAAGCAGAAGAGATGCGCGGCCATCAGGGGAATCACAAAGTCCAGAAGTGCGCCGACTTCAACGATAATGGGGGCGGTCAGGGATGCCATGACGATATAGGTGGCGGTCGTGGGAAGGCCCATGCCGATCAGAAGGCTTGCGAATGCCGCGATCACGAGGAGGAGGAAGATGTTGTCGTGGGAAAGATATTCCACTACGCCGGATATCATCCCGCCGATCCCCATGTTCACAACCCCTACGATGATCCCTGCAGATGCGCAGGCGAGGGCGACCGACATCATATTTTTGGACCCCTGGATGAAACCACTGAAGATGATCCTGCCCCCTCTGATGATGGCGGAACGGAGTCCGCTTCTGTCCAAGATGGCCTTCCGTATCTCCTGGTAGAAGATGACGAGAAAGAGGAGCATGATCGACCGGAAGGCCGCCAATTCCGGAGAATGCCTGAGGACGATCAGTTCATATAACAGCATGGCAATCGGGACCAGGTAGTGTATCCCGTTTCTGAGCGTGCCGAGAAAGCTGGGAATGTCCGCCGGCCGGAGTCCCCTGATGCCTAGCTTGGATGCCTCCAGGTGGGTAATACAGAAGAGCCCGAAGTAGGAGACAAATGCCGGAATGGCGGCCGCCTTTACCACCTCGATGTAGGGCACGTTGACATACTCGGCAATGATAAACGCGGCCGCGCCCATGATGGGGGGCATCAACTGGCCGTCCGTGCTGGCGGCCACTTCAATTGCAGCAGCCTTTTTTGGCGGATACCCGATCTTTTTCATCAGGGGGATGGTGAACGGCCCGGTGGTGACGATGTTGGCAATACTGGAGCCGGACACAAGACCGGTGGCGCCGCTGGCCACCACAGCGGCCTTTGCAGCGCCCCCCTTGTACCGGCCCAGAAAGGCGAGGGCCAGGTTCGTGAAAAACCTTCCCGCGCCCGCCTTATCCAGGAGGGCCCCCAGGAGGACGAAGAGATATACAATCGATGAGGAAACCCCGAGAGGGATACCGTAAATCCCTTCTGTTGAAAGGGAGATGTTGCTGACGTATTTGGTGAGAGAGACCCCTTTGAATGCCAGGATGTCGGGCATGTGCGGGCCTAAGAAGGCATAACAGGTAAAGATGAGGGCAATGACCGACAGGGCCGGGCCGATGACCCTTCTCGTGGCCTCAAGGAGGAGTATCACCAGGAGGGTGCCCGACACAAGATCCCGGGTAATCGGCGCACCGGCCCTCAGGGCCAGCCCTTCGTAGTCCAGGGCAATATAGAGGGCTGTTAAGGCGCCCAGGGCCGCAAGCAGGTAATCGATGACCGGGATGTGATCTCTCACCGAAAGGGATCCGAAGCCTCTTATGGGTCGCCTGAGGCAGGGATTCACCAGAAAGAGGAGGGTGATGGCAAAGGCGAGATGAATCGCGCGTTCTTTGGTGCTGTCAATAATGAGGAAGGCGGGAAGCGCCAACTGAAAAACCGCCCAGGCCACGGCAATGGTTGCAACGACGGTATATTCCCAGGGTCGCAAATCGCGGATAAAACCCGTCTCAATCTTAAGCAGCTCTTGCGCAGATGTCTCTTTTCTGTTCAGAGTCATGTCAGGAGTCGTGGGAAGGGAGGACTCAAATCAACCACCTGCAACAGACTACGAACTTTAGCCCTTTTTGTCAAATGGATACGCGCGACACTTGTGGATCAGGACGAGCCCGTCACGCCCCCGGCGTGATGGGAGTCTCTTAAAGGCTCCGGCACAGGGGGTTCCTGCAAAAAGGAATATATTTCCTCGGTGCCTTTCTGGCGGCGCAGCATCATCTAAATGGCGCATCGACACTGGGACCCGAAGCAAGGTGGTTATGAATAATCGTATCCTTGCGCCTTCTCAGGTCATATTTCTGAAAGGAAAGGACAGAAGGTAACGCCTATCCCTCACATATTCCTTTCTTCAGAAACCCCCTGTGCCTTCACCTATGGGATCGGGTGATTAGGGCGTGCTGTCGTCTCAGTATTTATCAGTATTTAATTGGCGCAACAGGCCAAATCTGATATGATGGACGAGGGCCGTTTCAGAACCTGTCTCCAATCCTCAGAGGTGCAACATGAAGGTGTCATTGTCCAGGATGAAGAAGACCGGGAACAACGAGGAGGAATCATCTCTCCTCAGTCAATGGATTGGGCCTGATGCTTCGAAGGACGAGGTCCAAAACAATGCTCCGGAGGAGAAGAAGGAGCCGGTGATGGTGGACAACAGGCCGATAGAACCGGAAAGGAGCCGGTTCAAGGGGTCGGGTATTCTGAAATGGATCATATTCCTCCTGTTTATCGGTTACGCGGTGATCTCCTATTACCGGGTTCCCATCCTGACCGCGCTGGGAGACTATTTGATTCTCGAGCATCCCTTGAAAAAGGCCGACCTGATCGTGTGTACGCCGGGCCCTCCTCTGGAACAGAGCCTGACGGCTGCCGAGCTGTATCAGAGGGGCCTGGCACCCCGGATCTTCATCCCCCAAGAGACCGCTCCGGACGGCCTGGACATCCTGAAGGAGAAGGGGGGGCGCTACCCCGAGGGGTGCGGGCTTATCATGGCGACGCTGAAGAGCCTGAATGTGCCTGAATCCGCATGGTCCATCGGTACCCGTGCCGTGGACAGCGTCAGGGAGGAGGCCGAAGAACTGCACAAGTGGCTCCTGCAAGAAGGGGGCAGCTCCATGATCGTTGTCACATCCCCGTCGAGGGCCAGGTCTACCTACCGGATCTTCAAGAAGGTCCTTGACGGGAAAAAGGTGGAGATCATGATAGCGCCGTCCCGGTATGCCGGTTTCAAGGCCGATAGCTGGTGGAAAAGGGATCGATATATCAGCGATGTCATCATCGAATATCAGAAATTGGCCTATTATGCCATAAAGGGCCTCTGGTAAGAAGGCTGCAACAGGAGGCGTCTGCAGTGCCCACCAGCTACGAGCAGATTATCAACGACAACCTTTCAAGTCTCTTTTCCCGGCCGCTCTCCGAGTTGGAGAGATCGACCGGGGCAAAAAGGCGGGGTGCATCTCTCACGTTCCATGCCTTCGGGCAGCCCTGCGCCATCGACCCGGATAAGGTGACCTTGTCAGGGGTCGTGAGCGTTGATCCGAAAGGCCTGCTCGTCTCCCTCTATGCGCGGCATGCCGGTCCCGAGGAGATTCAGATCGAGCCTTTTCGCTCCTTCAAAGATCTCTCGCGAAGCATGCCCTATCAGGGTGCGTTCAGCGCCAACAGTGAACGGGTGCTGATCCCCCATGTCCCGCTGATCAAAGAAAAGGCCCGGACCCTCAAGGCGGCATTTGGCGGAGAAGATGGCGCCATGGGCGACTTCTCCCTGATCCTCTATCCCCTCCCGAAAATCGCCCTCTGTTACATATGTTATCTGGCTGACGAGGAGTTCCCTCCCTCTGCCACCGTTCTCTTCTCTGCCAACGCCCTCTCTTTTATGCCCCTTGACGGCCTGGCAGATGTGGCCGAGTACACATCAAAGGAGATGATTCAACTTGTCAGCATATAGGTCTCAGATCGGGGAGGGGCGTTCTCTCGTTGCTGTCATGATTCTTGTCATGGGCCTGGCTGCTGTCATCTACTTCATCGGCCTGACTCGATACCCGCTCCTGGACCCCGATGAAGGCCGCTATGCGGAAATCCCGCGGGAGATGCTGGAGAGCGGAGATTTTGTCACGCCTCGCCTTAATTATGTAAA
>CAZACO010000459.1:0-4063 GCA_964483185.1 uncultured Desulfobacteraceae bacterium | reverse complement strand
CGCATGACCGGCGTAGCTAAAACCGGCAGGATTCATGACCAAACCATCAACACCGCTGTCTGCCGCCTGATAAATGCGATTGATTGCTTCGCCTTCAATGTTGGTATAAAAGATGTCTAACAGAAACCCCTTGGCTCTCGCATGATCCTGCAGCATTACATCGAGATCTTCTGGTGTCGTGGTCCCATAAATCTCAGGCTCCCGTTTCCCCAGATAGACCAGGTTGGCGCCTTGTATTAAGAGAATTCTCCTCATGATATGTTTCCCTTATCCTCCATTTGGTAGAACGCCGAGCTGAGGGGCGCGACGAAAGGGGCGTCCCACTGCCAATGCGCTCCACTATTTCATCTTGCGAATGCGGACTTCAATCCCTTTTTCTTCTTTGAGCAACTCGACAAGCTTCGAGGTATCCGTCTCCCCGTAGTGGTAGGGATAGAGGACTTTCGGCTGAAACGCCTTGGCCGCGTCGGCGACCATCTGGGGCGTCATCGTATACGGCAGATTCATCGGCAGGAATGCAATGTCGATTCCCTGGAGGGCTTTCATTTCTGGAGTGTTTTCGGTGTCACCGGCGATATATACCCGCTTGTCGCCAAACGTGAGGATGTACCCGTTGCCCACGCCTTTTGGATGATAAGGTTGTCCGGTGTCACGCTTATGGACAAGATTGTAGGCGGGGACCGCTTCGATCTTGATCCCCTTGACCGTTCGGACCTGTCCGTTTTTCATCACCAGTCCGTCCCTGACTGTTTGTAAGGAGGATTCGTTCAACACCACCGCAGTCTCCTCTTTGCGCACACTCTCCAGAGCTTTAGGGTCAAGATGGTCACGGTGTTCGTGGGTGATCAAGATGAGATCAGCTTTGGGAAGGGTAGAATAGTCTGCCAGTTTGCCGTAAGGGTCCACGTGGATGGTCTTCCCGTCGAAGGCAAACATCAATGATCCATGACCGATAAAAGTGACCTTAAGATCACCGGAGGATGTTTTGATGACATCCACTTCAAACTGCTCCTGAGCAGCCGCTGAGGAGCCGAAAGCAACAATGAGGAACCCGAGCAAAAGGGATACTGTATTCATTGCCATACCTCCTTTTGAAAATGTGCTCATGAATTTGCACGCCCGACACCGAACAGTGGGGAGTCAGGGGATATATCCAACTTTTAAAAAACCTGCTGGCAACAAGCAACAAAGCGCTTTGTTCAACTGAATCACCGACACCAGTTATCGGTGAAACTGGTACCGAATTAAATTGGTGTCAATACTTTATACCCGGTCAAGTCCACCCTCTTGGCCTGGCTATATTTCGAAGAGTTTTGTCGAAATGAGGTTCCTGTAATGGAAGAAATCGTTGTCCGTCGTAAAGATTGGAACATCTAGTCTCTTTGCTACAGCGCATATAAGGAAATCAATATGAGAACCTTGAACACCTCGTTTTCTGCATTGATTACACATTTCGGCCGCCAGTTCATAATCAGAATCTTGAATAGGGGTGTTCTCGAAGAACGAGAGTTTTTCCTTCAATCTTTTGAATTTGCGCAAATCACTGTAACCCGATAGAATTTCTTGACGAATTGGACCTATGATAAGAGCTCTTTGATCTCCGATTAGAGAGGTAAGTTGCTTTATTTCACGTTGATATTCTTTATGTTGAGTACGCAAAGCATACGACCAGACGGGAGTATCAACAAGAACTTTCACCGGTTTCTTCCTTCTTTATAATCATAGTCCGGGTCTGTATCCATTTTTCCAAAAAGACCCAATATTTCCAGCTGTTTGCGTCTATTTATGAACTCTTTTAAAGCCAGATTCACTGTTTCTTTTTTGGTTTTTAACCCACTGATATTCAATGCCTTTTTTAATAGTTCAGGGTCTATTGCTAAGTTTGTGGCCATCCGAGCCTCCTTTTCACACATAACTTTACACAATATAACACACAAATCAATGCATGTCAAAGGCAATCAACGAACGATAAGCCGACAGGCACGGCGGTCTTTTGCCGTGTCCGGTTGAGCGAAAGGTTATGTGGCGTTTTCAATATTCCAGTTGTCTAATGAAATATTTAATCACCGTTTCAAACTCCATTATTTCCCGCCGGATGTTTGGGCATGTTACCTGTATTGGTGAGTATAAGATCACCTCAACATCATACTTGTAGTATTTTGCACAAGGCTTCAAAATCTTTGGCTTCAACATCAAAATGGGTCTCGCTTGGTTGAGCAAAGCCTTCAGACATATTGTCTTCTTCCGGGACGTTTACATAGGCGGTATACATCCCGGCAGCCTGGGCCGCCGCCAAATCACCTTCATGCGCAGCGACCATCATGGCTTCTGCCGGTTTCAGGCCCAGGAGGCGGGTCCCTTTCAGGTAGGCCTGCAAAGAAGGCTTGTAATAGCCTAAAAATTCACATGACAGGATACCATCCCATTGAACCTTGGCCGCTTTTGAACTGCTGACGATGCATTCCCAACTCAAGATCGTAAGCACCACCACCGTATATTTGGCTCGCAAACGGTCGATCGCTTCAGGAGCGCCAGCAAAGGCTTTTAAGCGATGCCACGTCGATTTTACGAGAGCCATGCGGTCAATGGTGGTCAAGAGCGGATAATTGTCTGCCATGTTTTCCAATGCCCGAAGATGCATGTCATCCGAATTCATCCAAGGCAGGTTCCCGTGCCTCACCTTGGTATGAATTTTAAACATTTCTCCTCGCCATTCATTGGCGAAGGCTTCACTGTCTATTGCTTGGCCCTCTTCCTCGGCCAATTCCCGAACTTTCTCCCGGACCGTATTTTTCCAATCGAAAACAGTCCCCCCTACATCAAAAAATAACCCTTTAACATTTTTCATATGTCCTCCAGCGTCTTTGGTTTGTTGGTTCCAATCTAAACACCTCATAATCGAAATCTGTCAGAATCCGAAACCGGTTATCAAGGGGTTCCAACTGGTGGCGAAAGTACGCGACGTTAACGTTTAGGGGGATGTGGAGTCACGTCCAACGCGCTGCCAGGATGTCGCCGGCGCGGTCGGCGACGGCCATGATCGTCCCGACCGGATGAGCCGGCACTATCGTGGGGATCAGGGAGGCGTCCACCACAGCCACGTGAGAGGGGCTTGGAAAGGGCGCCGATGCCAAAAACCTCTATGCGGATGTACCGTTTGAGGAATTCTAAATTTTATGGACAATTTTGAGCCCAACGCCCAGGCTGACGGATGCGCGGGAGGTTTTACCACACATCCTCGTCAAGCCGTTAATTGCCCTATGAATTCAGTCAGAAGTCCGGCATTTTTTGCAGCCGTTAACTGTCTTTTATCTGCTGTCACAAAAAGATCTGCTTGCCATTCCAAATGCACACGCTATATGAAAAGTTTCATCAGGTGCGTGCGGTTGCAGGCACAACGCATAAAATTGAATGGGATATCGCCGGTTGCGCGTCATAAGGGCTTGTCTTGAAGTATGATTTAGGGTAATATGAATAAGATTCAGCATTAAACGACAAAGGGTGTCCGACCATTCTGAGACCCCGTCTTAAGCAATGGTTGAATGAAAATCCGAAGATAGGAGGTAAACTTGGCTGGACTGGCCGCGTGATGGTGGCATCGTCATCGGGACGACACATCTGTTGCACGAAGAACAGGTGTCTTTCGCATCGGAAAGGAGGGTGTTATGATTTCGCTGAATGTCAACGGTAAAACCTACACAATTGATGTGCCTCCGGATATGCCGTTACTCTGGGCAATACGGGATCATCTGAAACTCACCGGCACAAAATATGGTTGCGGCATCGGAGAATGCGGCTCCTGCACCGTTCATATCGACGGAAAGGCTGTACGATCGTGCAGTGTAACCGTGAAAGAGGTGCAGGGCAAAAAGATCACGACCATAGAAGGTCTCCCCGAGGATCATCCTGTAAAAAAGGCATGGATCGATGAACAGGTCGTTCAGTGCGGCTACTGTCAGCCGGGAATCATTATGCAGGTTGCAGCCGAACTGTCATCTACTTCCAACGCCGATAAAGTCATTGCGTCCCTGGACGATGTCATCTGTCGTTGCGGCACTCACCC
>CAZACO010000458.1:0-4063 GCA_964483185.1 uncultured Desulfobacteraceae bacterium | reverse complement strand
GGCTTGTCAAGGAAAACAGGCTCCTGACCGAGGCCCTTTCAGACCGCTTCAGGTATGGCAACTTGATCGGGAAGAGCAAGGCGATGATCGAGGTGTACGAGCTCATAGAGAAAGTCTCCCGGTCAAAGGCATCCGTGCTGATCACCGGTCCTTCGGGGACGGGCAAGGAACTGATCGCCAAGGCCATCCACTACCAGGGCCCGAGAAAAGACCGGCCGTTTATTTCCATCAACTGCGGCGCGTTGACAGAAACCCTGTTGGAGAGTGAGCTCTTCGGGCATGAGAAAGGGGCCTTTACAGGGGCGGTGGCCATGAAAAAGGGCCGGTTTGAATTGGCCGATGAGGGGACCCTTTTCCTGGACGAAGTAGGCGAAATGCCGCCTTCCCTTCAGGTCAAGCTCTTGAGGGTCCTGCAGGAGATGGAATTCGAGAGGGTAGGCGGTACACGGGCCATCAAGGTGGATGTGCGGGTTCTTTCTGCCTCCAACAGGAACATCAAAGAGGATGTCATGAACGGGGTGTTTCGTGAAGACCTCTATTACCGCCTCAATGTCATCCATATTGATGTCCCTTCACTACAGGAACGGGTTGATGACATCCCACTCCTTGTAAGACATTTCATCGAAAAATTTCATGGCCGGGACAAGGATGACAAAATTGAATTGAGCCCGGAGGTCTGGAAGGCCCTCTACGCCTACCCCTGGCCGGGCAATGTAAGAGAGCTGGAAAATATCATTGAGAGGGCCGTGGTCCTCCATTCAGGGGGGCTCATCGAGGTAGATGATCTTCCGGAAGAACTGACCGGGACGGAAACGCAATTCGATGTTGAGAGATTTATCCCGCCCAACATACCCCTGCAGAAGGCCTTGGAGGAAATAGAAGAGAGGCTGGTAAGACGCGCCCTGGCCCGGTGCGGCAATGTCCAGGCCCATGCGGCCAAGAGTCTGGGGATCACCAAAAGCCTCATCCAGCACAAGATGAAAAAGTACAATATCAGCGTTTAACGGTAAAAGGTTTTGTACCTATATTTATCGATTAATTTAAGTGGGTTACATGTAAATTCCAATTTTAGGGCATAGACCGGTACAAAAAATTGTACTTTTTGAGAAGATCCGCGAAGGGTTGGCGCCGTCCTTAAATTAAAAATTGTCCTTTGAAAACAGTAGGTTATAAATTAAACACCAGAATACGGCAGTTTTGGCAAGCATCTTGCAGAGAATTTAAGGCAATTACAGAGTCACTCAATTACTCTTTCCTCCTAAAAAACCAACCTCGCCTGGCGGGGTTGGTTTTTTTTTGCCCATCCTAAGAGACTCCCTCTAATACCCCAATCGCCGTAATGCCCGGGTATCCCTGCTCCAGTTTTTATTCACTCGCACCGTCAGATCCATGTAAATCCGCACGCCGAAGATCTTTTCCAGCTCCAACCGGGCAGATCGACCTATCGCCTGGATCATTTTCCCACCCCGGCCGATGAGAATGCCTTTCTGGGAGGCTGTTTCCACGTGAATCCGGGCCGAAACGCTTAACAGATCCCTGTACGGCGCGTCATCGATCTTTTCAACGGTGACGGCAGATGCGTAAGGCAATTCCTGCCGCACATGAAGATAGATCTTTTCCCGGATAACCTCTGATATCAGGAAGTTCTCTGACTGGTCGGTCTGCATTCCTTCCGGGAAAAACTGCGGTCCGGGTCGCAATCGGGATCTCAGTTCATCCATAAGGAGATTCACACCATCGCCTTTCAAAGCGGAAATCGGTATCACCGCGTCGAAGGGATGTCTTTTCCCGTAGTCTGCCATCAGGGGCAGGAGCATTTCCTTTGACCCCTTATCGATCTTGTTGATGAGCAGAAGGCACGGCTTTTTCATCTCCTTCAGATTCTTCAGGATGGGCGACATGCCGACATCATTTTTGGCGCCTAACTGGACCATGACCAGTATGATATCAACCTCATGAAACACCGCAAATGCAGATGCCACCATGCTCTTGTGAAGCGGGGTTCGGGTCCTGTGGATCCCCGGCGTGTCGATGAAGATCATCTGGAGATCTTCCTCGTTATAGATCCCTACGATGCGGTTCCGCGTGGTCTGCGGCTTCGGCGATACGATCGCGACCTTTCTGCCCAGAATCCGGTTCAGGAGCGTGGATTTACCAACATTCGGGGGACCGATGATCCCTATATAGCCAGACAAAAACGTCATCTCTTTTCGATCCTGACCCTCCCTCCCGGAACCGTCTCATCAGCCCTGATCCCGATGACCTTTGCGCCGGTCTTCCCTTCAATGATCCGGATACCCTGATTCCGATGGCCTCTGACGAGCGAAATCTCCTGTTCCGGGGCAAATATCCGGATTCGCCCAACCGTTCCACGGGCCGGCAGATCAGGGTCAATGGCCCGATGATGGATGGCCGAGCGGACCAGGAATCCAAAGGCAGGGTGCCAGGGACCCGCCACAATCCGGCCTGCCTCGAGGAGCGACGGGGAGCTCATGAGGCCGATCCGGATCACCGGAATCCCATTCGTCTCCAGCCGGACCGTCCCATCAACGCAACGGTCTATAGCGTCCTCAAGCGTCAACGGCCGGTAGGCCCCCGCTTCGTACATCCGGGCAAGCCCTGTTCCTGCGATCACTAAAGCAGGATAAAGGCGGGCCATGTCCGGGCCCAAGCTTATGGCCTTTTCGATCGTTGCACGGAATGTATCTACGGAATCGCCGGGCAGGCCAGGCATCAGCTGAACGCCCACCTTGAAGCCTGCCCCCTTCAACATCTGGACCGCCCTTGTCACATCGCCGGCAGTATGTCCTCTTCGAGCCATCGACAGGACCTCGTCATCCATCGATTGAACCCCCAATTCAACCGTTCTGACATGGCAGTCCTTCATGATGCTCAGGCGGTCTTCATCCACGAAATCGGGTCGCGTTGAAACCCTTATGGACCGGATAAACCGATCCTCGATGTAAGGGGCCACCGCCTGCAGAAGCTGTTTCATCCTATCTTTGGGCAGGCCCGTAAACGTCCCCCCGTAAAAGGCGACCTCCGGATTTCTGGTTGTATCAAATGTCCTTGAATGGATGGCCCTGTCCAGGATCTCCTTGACCTGATTGCCGCCGATCGGTCCCACCGGCTGAGCGGTTATCTTTTCCTGATCACAGAAGATGCATCGATGCGGACAGCCGGTGTGTGAGATGAAAATCGGTATGATAAGCGGTTTCACTTCCTCAATCCTTAAATCCCCCGCTCCTTCAGCAGGAAAAAGGCCTCCCGAGCCGCATTCTGTTCAGCCTCCTTTTTGCTCCTTCCCTCGCCCTCTGCCAAGATTTCTCCCATAAGGCTCAGGGCCACCTGAAACGACCTGTCATGGGCCGGACCGGTTTCCCTGATGAGCCGGTATCTGGGCAGGGTCTTGCAGGTCTGCTGCGTATATTCCTGCAGGAGGCTCTTGAAATCATGGACCAGTTCCCGGGTCCCCACCCGTTCCAACAAAGGTGAAAACAGTTCCTCTATCATCTCCATTGCCCGGTCGAACCCCATGTCCAAATAGATGGCCCCGATAAGGGCTTCGGTTGTATCTGCCAGGATGGACGGCTTCTCCCTGCCAAGGCTCTGTTCTTCGCCTTTGCCCAGGAGCAGATAGTCGCCCAATTTTAACCTCCGCGCAACCTCGTAGAGGCCCGCCTCGTCCACCAGCATGGCCCTGAACTTTGACAGGTCTCCTTCTCTGGCGTCCTCAAAATGGCGCATCAGGAGATGGCTGATGGCCAGATCGAGCACAGCATCGCCCAAAAACTCAAGCCGCTCGTTGTCCTCCAGTCCCGAATCGGTCTGCTCATTCACAAAGGAGGCATGGCAGAATGCCCGAACAAGCAATTCAGGATCCTGGAAGGTGTACCCCAACCGCTCTTCGATACGGCTGAATCCGAATTCCAGAAATAACGGCTCTACGATGTCTTTGTTCATAATCTTCGGTGTCGCACTGTATTGGGCTCAGAAGTCCTTCCCCCGGCCAAAGGTAAAAAGCCTATAATCGAGTTTATACAAATGCGACCCCGTTTTCAAG
>CAZACO010000457.1:0-4066 GCA_964483185.1 uncultured Desulfobacteraceae bacterium | reverse complement strand
AAAGGCGATCCTGGAGGCCGCTGAGATATTGGGAGACAAGGAGGGGGGGAAATAGATCATGGGCAATCTCAGGATACGACCCTATGAAGATCTCAAGGAAGAAGGTATGTACAATGTCGATGCCGATCTCCCAGAGATCACCTACAACCACATCGGGAAACGAGGCATCCGTCGTATCGACGGGTACGCCAAGGCAAGTGGAAAGGCCGTTTATACTCGAGACGTGCAGGTTCCCGGCATGCTCTATGCCAAAGTCATGCGATCCCCTTACGCCCATGCCAGGATTCTCAGCATGGATACAAGCAAGGCCGAATCCTTGCCGGGCGTGCGGGCCATCTTGAGGTATGATGATCCCGAAATCAAGGGAAGAAAACTGAACGGAAGCGTGGGCGGACCCGACAGGATGGCCGGCCAGTTCTCAGGATTTGCGCTGAAACCAGAAAGTGTCATCTTGGCTCAGGAGGCCTGGTTTGAGGGCCAAGCTGTCGGGGCCGTTGTGGCCGCCGATACGGAAGAGATAGCGAAAGAAGCCCTCAGATCGATTAAGGTGCAATGGGAGCAGTTGCCCTTTGTCCTGGACCAGGAAGAGGCTCTAAGGGCTGATGCTTATGTTCTTCGCCCCGGCTATGACAGCAACAGAATCATTGACGTGGCTGACAGAGATTTTTTCGAAATGGGCGATATAGAGAAGGGTTTCAAGGAAGCGGACAAGGTCATCGAATTCAAGGCGAGACGAGACGCGCATCTCTGGGCAGGAGCGGAGATGCCCAGCGTCCTGGCCCGGTGGACGGAGGACAGGCTGGAGTTGTGGGTCCATGTGCAACAGCCCTATGCGGTCAAATTGCTTCTGAGTGAGCAATTGGATATTCCCATGAACCAGATTACCATGTACTCCCCGTATCAAGGTTCCTCCTTTGGGGAACGGTGTAATCCTGCGGATTTTTCCATCAACGGAATGAATGCCCTGGCTGTGCTCATGGCCAAGAAGGCAGAGCGACCGACAAAACTTCTCTTTGACAGGGCCGAGAAGTTCTATGGAGAGTCGGGGGATATGATGGTCAGCTATTTCAAGGTGGGCGCCAAAAACGACGGGACCATAACAGCCGTTGATATGAGGAATATCTTTGCGGTATTCCAGTGCACACCAGGGGTTGAACATTTTGTTGATAACACAAGCATTCCCAATCTGAGGTGTGAGGTCCTGACAGCAGACGTGAGCAAAGGTCCTGCTTGGTGGGATCGATGTGAACAACTTCCGAACACCTTCTGCCTCACCCTCGTCTTTGACCACGTGGCCGCCGAACTGGGTCTGGATCCTACCCTGGTAGCCCTGAAGAACGACGGATGTGAGGGCCACGGCATGGATTGGCTGTCCAAGTATAAAAATGAACGTGGTTTCCCGGACAGGCACAGCCTCAAAGAATGCATCGATGCGGGGAAGAAGGCCATCGGCTGGGACAGCAAATGGCATCCCCCGGGTGCAAAAGAGCTTCCCAACGGCAAAATGCACGGTATGGCCTTCACCTGGGACCACGAGTGGGACGACGTGCGGGGCACAGGATCCGCTGCCGTTTGGATGGAAAATGATGGAACCGTCAGTATTGTGGCCCAACACTCCGATGTCGGCGTCAATCCATGGACCACCTATTGCCAGATCGTGGCCGATGAATTGGGCGTGCCTGTGGAAGATGTTACCATCAAACCTTTTGATGGTGATCACATCTTCTCCCTCATGTCGCCGGATGGTTCGTGCAACTTGTGCTCAAACGGATTTATCGTGCGAAAGGCCGCCCGCAAGGCCAGGGCCATGCTTCTGGACTTGGCGCTGAACTTCTTTGAAGGCCTGAACGTAGAGGATCTGGACCTGAAGGATCGGTTTGTTTTTGAAAAAGGAAATCCTGAAAACAAAAAGCCGATCAAAGATATTGCTGTGCTGGCCATGCCGATGCATAACGCTGTCGGAACCTGGACAGAACCGCCCATTGTGGGCTGGGCCTGGCACCAGCACGGCATATGGGGAGATGCCATTGAAACAGGCAGGCCCCGTCTCTGCCGTCAGGCCCATTTCATGGAAGTGGAGGTGGACACGGAGACCGGCGTGGTTGAGGTGACCAAGGTCGTGAATGCCAATGACGTGGGAAAAGCCATTTCTCCTGAAACCATAGAGGGCCAGATGTACGGCGGCACTTATATGGGCGTGGGAAGGGCCCTTACCGAGGAAATGGTGTGGGACCCCCAGACCGGGGTCCTCCTCAACCGGAACCTGGTGGATTACAAATGCGCGACGATCCTCGATTGCCCTGAAGCCGATACCATCATCGTCGAGACCGAAATGGGACACGGGCCTTACGGAACCGTGGGCGTGGGCGAAGACATTGCCACCATGATCCCGGCTTTGTTGGGTCCTGCCGTTTACAATGCCCTCGGCGTTTGGGTTGATGATTTCCCCATTACCCCCCAAAAGGTCCTGAAGGCCTTGGGGAAACTCTAGGAGGGAATGAAGGATGAAAACGTTTGCGCATTTCAATGCATCGACCATAGAAGAGGCTGTTTCACTTCTTAAGAGATATCAGGGCAAGGCAAATCTCATTGCGGGAGGTACTGATATCTTGGGAAAGATGAAGGACCGGATACTACCCGTCTATCCCGAGGCCCTGATCAACTTGAAATCCGTCCCCGGGCTGGATGTCATCAGAGAAGAGGATGGTGTGCTGAAGGTGGGTTGCTTGGCCATTCTGGAAGATATTGCCCATGATGCCACTGTCAAGGCCAGATATGCGGCTTTGGCAGAAGCGGCCCGCAGGACCGCGTCACCCCACCTACGTGAGATGGGCACCATCGGGGGCAATATTTGTCAGGATATCCGGTGCTGGTACTACCGGAATCCAGAGAACCGGTTCCCGTGCCTCAGGAAGGGCGGCGGCCGGTGTTACGCCCTTGCCGGAGATACAAGGTACCATTCCATATTTGGCGGCAGTGTGGAAGAAGGCTGCATTGCGGTTCATCCCAGCGATACGGCTCCAGCATTGATTGCTCTGGATGCCCGAATCAAGACATCCAAACGAACCATCCGGGCGGAGGATTTCTTCCAGGTGGAGGTATCAAGGACAACCGTCCTGGAGGAAGATGAAATCGTGACTGAAATTCAGATTCCGGCCCCCGTCAATGGGACGAAGAGCGCCTTTTTTAAGTTCGCTCTCAGAAAATCCATCGACTTCCCGATCGTCAACTGTGCCGCCATGATAACGGTTTCAGGAGACACCGTCAGTGCTGCCAGGATCTGTCTGAATGCCGTATATGTAAGGCCGTACCGGGCGATTATGGCCGAAGAAGCGATTATCGGGAAAGAGATAAATGATGCCAATGCCGAGGCCGCAGGCAGTGCTGCGGTTTCTGATGCGAAGCCGTTGCGGGATAATGCCTATATGGTTCAGGTGGCTAAAATTATGGTGAAAAGAACGATCCTTGCATGTAGGTGACATTTCAAATGTCTATTACGGTAAAACTCAGCCCGCTACTTCGAAAATATGCTCCCGATTATAACCACGATAAAGGAATCGTGCTTGCAGACGGTTCAGGCAAAAAGGTGAGCCGGCTCATCCAGGAAATGGATATTCCCGAGGAAAGGGTCACGTCAGTCCTGGTAAACCACATGCCCGTTCGCACCGGGTATGTGGCCAAAGATGGCGATCTCGTTCTGTTGGCCATGCTCATCGGCGGCGGCTGATGCCTGTGGAAGAAGGTGGGCAACTTGGCTCAAACCGCGAGAATCAAA
The DNA here is from genome assembly GCA_964483185.1 of uncultured Desulfobacteraceae bacterium. Classification (GTDB taxonomy): domain Bacteria; phylum Desulfobacterota; class DSM-4660; order Desulfatiglandales; family Desulfatiglandaceae; genus CAZACO01. The sequence continues at coordinate 291 of CAZACO010000457.1, read as the reverse complement.
CCGCCTGGGTTCGCGTAGATAGCGAGCATCGCGCACAGAAAGAGTAGAACCACGGTGTCGCTTTCCCGTGCACAAAGGCCGGCAGACTGTTTATTCTGACAACGAAAGCCTGGTCCTCCCTCCGGGCCGTAGGCTGGCCCAAGATTCTTTATCGGTGCCTTCAACGGATATAGCGGGGGCTTTCTCCGGGCCGAGGGGCACTTCATTCCAAACAATAATCCAAAGTCAATCTTATGGGTGGTGACTAAGATGAGCGATTTCAAGGCGGTATTGGATGGTAAGGAAGTCAGC
>CAZACO010000456.1:2400-4070 GCA_964483185.1 uncultured Desulfobacteraceae bacterium | reverse complement strand
CGATTGAGTGAAGCCACAGGAATAGTGAACTATTTCGAGGAGTTCACGATTGAGCAGTAGCCGAAGACGGCCTGAAGCTGAGATGTAAAAATGGGAAGTTATTTTTGAGTGAGCCCTTAACAGGTTACTGATTTCGTTTGGGATCAAAAAGGTGAGATCGATCAGGTGAAAAGGATGGAAATACCTCGTTTGGGTCATGTGACCTGGAGATCCTGCACATCCAGCATGTCGATCAGCCGTTTGAGGGTAAAGGCGATTTCATCGATTTCGCTTGGGGAAAGGCTGTTGAGCCCGTCAATAAGCTTTTGCTGTATGGGCGGGGGGGCATTTTCTGAGAGTATTTTACCGCTCTTGGTCAATTCAACAGTGACCACCCGGCGATCCGGCGATATCCTCAATCGCCTCACAAGATCTTTCTTCTCCAGCCGGTCGATGATCCCGGTGACCGTGCTGGAATTGACCATTACCTGCTTGGCGATCTGGGAGGGAGAAAGGGGGCCGTTCTCGTGAAGGGCGATAAGGCAGTTGACCTGGGCCGCGCTGACGTTGTAAATCTTGTTCACTTCCTTTGTGTAATGCTCTCCGGCCTGCATCAGTCTGCGGATGGCGAATACAATCTCCTTGGTCCGTATGGTGTGAATATCTTCGGGTATCTCAGATGGCATGTTTGTATTACGTTGAGCCATAACCAGTCACCCACTTGCAGAGGATTTTCTATTTTTTTATCATAATAGTGACCCCGCAGGCAACAAAATAATAAGGCGATCCCCCTCTCCATGGATATACCCAAGATAGGGTTCATTGTTGGCATTATTACGGATGATCCTTCCAAGCCTTTGGGGCCAAGGAGACGTCCAAAGGGGCCATTGTCACTACGCCACCATCCATGTTCACAGCGGTGCTCGACGCCACAGTGATTAGGAAAAGAGACAGAAGGCATCCAGGGATGAGCCATGGATGAGAACAGGGACGGATCTTCTTATCTGACCACGGCTATCCCCTGATCCTAAGCCACGGTGATGGGAAAAATGGCCTTGAGGAGATGGTATATTGTTTTTGGGCATTTTCGATCCGCAAATTATATGGCACAGGGAAGATGGTCGATTTTGGTTTCTTGACCGAAAAAAGGAAAGGGGAGCCTGACAGGTTTTATTTGACAGATTTTTGACGCACATCTAAAGAGTGTCCATCTTGATCAAAAACGATACTTCAGTTGAATTCGGGGTATCCTGTTAGAGGTCGGCTATTCATGGAATCGGTGTGGTGGGATCATTTATCATCGGCAATGAATGAATCGCCTGCATACTATCGAGAGCTTGCCAGATTCCTGGTAATGGCGGGTGTGGACGTGCTCCAGATGACCATCCTTATTATACTTTCGCACATGACCCCGGCGCTTTGCCTCAGGGTTATTCACGAAGGATGTGAAATAGCTGAATGATTTACCATGCCTTGGCACTAAAATTGCATTTTTTCGATCGTTCGGCGGAGGAAGGGGTGAGTGATTTGCAATGAATACAATAGAAGACAAAAATAAAGAGCTCAAGAAAATAGTGAGGTTGGTCAACAAATCTGAGATCTCCACAATCCAGAACATTGTATCGGGAGTTACCAGGATCATCAACGATCCCGATTCGAGTGCAAAGGATTTGAAGGAGATCATCGAAATT
>CAZACO010000456.1:0-2300 GCA_964483185.1 uncultured Desulfobacteraceae bacterium | reverse complement strand
GATCATCAACGATCCCGATTCGAGTGCAAAGGATTTGAAGGAGATCATCGAAATTGACCCTCCGCTTACCGGAAGACTGCTAAAGCTGGCAAACTCTGCTTACTATGCCCCTCGAACAAGGATTTCAGAGATACTACAGGCAATCATATGGGTAGGATATGATACGCTTAAGGAATTGGCGTTAAGTCAGAAGGTTTTCGAGATTTTTGATGGAGACACGTCCATTGAGGGGTATTCAAGAACCTCGTTGTGGAAGCACTGTGTTGCCGTTGCCGTGTTGGGTAAAATGATTTACAGAAGAGAATTCGGGGAAAAGGGAGAAAACATATATGTGGCCGGTTTGTTACATGAAATAGGGATCATTGCTTTGGACCAGTTCCGACAAGGCGACTTCAGACATATTATCACCAAGACACGGACTGAAAACAAGAATCAGGCAGAAGCAGAAAGAGAGCAACTCGGTTTTGATCATGCCGAGGTCGGCAGGGCGATTACAAGAGACTGGAATCTTCCACAAGAATTGGTACAGGTCATAGGATGCCACCATAATCCCAATGTGATCCTTCAAAAGTCCGCGAGAACAGGCTTCACATTGTATGTTGCCGATTACGTTTGCCAGGAAAGAGAAATTGGATACCGGGACGCGCTCAACCTGGATAAGAAAACCTTCATGAGATGTTTGGAAAATCTAAATCTGAAATCTTATACACTTGATATATTGATGGCAGACGTGGAAGAAGAACTTCTTAAGATGGAAGATCAGGGAATATTCTAGTTATGTCTGAACATATCACAGAATTGGAGAACAGGGTCTTATTCTTGGAGACAAAGGTAAAACACCTGACGAATGATCTGCGTCTTACCAGAGAAGAAAATATGGATGCCACAGCAAGGTATCTTGAAATACATTCGAATATGGAACAATTGGTCCATGAACGAACCAAAAGGCTAAGAAGGGCAGTTCAGGAACTGAGGAAGAGCGAGGAAAAATACCGTAGGGTACTCGAAAGCATCGAAGATGGATACTTTGAGGTGAACATGGCCGGGGACTTCACTTTCTTTAACGATTCCCTATGTGATATCTTCGGATATCCCAGAGATGAACTCTTGGGCATGAACCACCGAAAGCTCCTAAATGAAGAGACGGCTGAAAAGGTATATAAGATCTTCACCAAAGTATACGCCATCGGGACACCTGAAAAAGAGTTTGACTACAAAATCAGGAGAAAAGACGGAAGTAACATATATATTGAGGCCTCCATATCCCTCAGAAAGGACTCAGAAGGTGAACCTATCGGATTTCAGGGTATTATCAGGGATGTAACCGAACGCAAGCTTGTCGATCGAGAAAAGAGGAGGCTTGAAGCCCGACTCGCGCAGGCCGAAAAGATGGAGGCCATCGGAACCCTTGCGGGAGGCGTTGCACACGACCTCAACAATGTCCTAGGCGGACTTGTAAGTTATCCCGAATTGATATTGATGGGCCTGCATGAAGGAGATCCTTTAAGAAAACCGATCCAGACAATCCAGAAATCAGGACAAAAAGCAGCAGCCATCGTGGATGATTTACTTACATTGGCAAGACGAGGTGTTATTGTTGCAGAACCTGTAAACCTTAATGATATCATCTCCGAATATTTGGAAAGCCCGGAGAATCAAAAGATGAGATCATATCACCCTGATGTTACGTTTGAAACCAACCTTGAAACAGATCTTTTCAATATTATGGGCTCTTCTGTTCACCTGTCCAAAACCGTAATGAATCTGGTCTCCAACGCAGCCGAAGCCATCTCCGGCCGAGGGAACGTCACCATAACCACAGAAAATCGATATATTGACAGACCGATACCCGGTTATGACGATGTGAAGGAGGGTGACTATGTCGTGTTTGCAATTTCCGATACCGGTATGGGCATTTCACCAAAAGACCTGGAGAGAATATTTGAACCCTTCTATACCAAAAAGGTGATGGGGAAGAGCGGCACCGGGTTAGGCATGACCGTTGTGTGGGGAACGGTAAGAGACCATAAAGGACATATTGCCATACAAAGCAATAAAGATGTAGGTACCACGTTCAGTCTGTATTTTCCGGTTACGAGAAAGGAATTGGCCAAAGACATGCCCTCTTTTTCCATCGAGAGATATGTGGGCAACGGAGAGACGATCCTAATTGTGGATGATGTGGAAGAACAGAGGAACACTGCAGCCGCTCTCCTGGAAAAGCTGTGCTATTCTGTCACATCGGTTTCAAGCGGTGAAGAAGCTGTTGAATATATGAAAGACAACTCAGCAGACCTTTT
>CAZACO010000455.1:2751-4090 GCA_964483185.1 uncultured Desulfobacteraceae bacterium | reverse complement strand
GGAGAGGTGGACCTCAAGGCCGGGGGGAAGACGTACACGCTCCGCCTGGGGATGGACGAGGTCGCGAGGATCGACGATCAGACGGGGAAGAACCTGCTCTCGGCGACCGGGTTCGCGAACCTGGTCCAGAGCCCGGGGGCCCTCCTGGAGGCCAGCGTCATCGCCTTCTCGCGTCGCCACCCGGACATGACGCGGGACCAGGTGACCGAGCTGATCGACGAGGTCGGCCTGATGCCGTTCATCGAGGCCCTCTCCAAGTCCTATGAGGCCCTGCCCGGGCGCCCGGAGGCCGGGGCCTCCGACCCAAACCCGGCGGCCGCGACTGGGACGTCGGCGAGCTCCTAGCCGCGGCGTGCCGCGCGGGGCTGAGCCCCCGCGAGTTCTGGGACCTCAGCCTGACCGAGGTGGCCGCCGTGATCGAGGGGGACGCCTGGCGATGGGAGCAGCGGACCAAGGTCGGCCTCACGACCGCCTGGTACACCGAGGCCTACGCGCGGACCAAGGGCCGTCTGCCCAACCTCGAGGCCGCCTTCCGGAAGATCGCCAAGAAGCAGCACGCCACCGCCCCCCAGACCGCCGAGCAGCAGATGCAGGTCATGAGGATGTTCGCCGCGCTCGCCGAGGGCGCCCAGGCCCGCAAGCGGAAGCGGAAGAAGGGCCGGCGCTGAGATGAGCTCCGCGGTCGTCGGCGCGCTGAAGGCCCTCCTCGAGGCGGACTCCGCGTCCTTCGAGCAGGCCATGTCGCGAGCCGCGGCCGCGACCCGGAAGACGCAGCGCCAGGTGGCCCAGGCCGGGCGCCAGATGGAGCGGATCGGCGCCAGCTTCCAGCGCCTCGGCGCCACCCTCACCGCCTCGGTGACGGCTCCCATCGTGGGCCTCGGCGCGGTGGCGGCGAAGTCCTTCGCCGGCTTCGAGCGCTCCCTCAACAAGGTCCAGGCGGTCTCCAGCGCCACCGCCTCGGAGATGAAGCGGCTCGGGGCCCAGGCCGCCGAGCTGGGGGCCACCACCCAGTACACGGCGAGCCAGGCGGCCGAGGCCCAGGGCTTCCTCGCCATGGCCGGGATGCGGGCCAGCCAGACGCTGGGGGCGATGCCGTCCGTCCTCCAGCTCGCCGCCTCGGCCCAGCTCGACCTCGGGCGGTCGGCCGACATCACGACGAACATCCTCACCGGCTACAACAAGAAGGTCGAGGACCTGGGCCACGTCAACGACGTGCTGGTGAAGGCCTTCACCTCCGCCAACACCGACCTCAGCCAGCTCGGCGAGGCCTTCAAGTACGCGGGCCCGGTGGCGAGCGCCGCCGGCATCGAGTTCGAGCAGACGGCGGCCGCGCTGGCGC
>CAZACO010000455.1:0-2741 GCA_964483185.1 uncultured Desulfobacteraceae bacterium | reverse complement strand
GGGACGTCGCTCCGGGGGGCGATCGCCCGGCTGCTGAACCCCTCCAAGGAAGTGAGCGACGAGCTGGCCCGGCTCGGCGTGACCGTCACCGACTCGGCCGGGAGGCTGCTGCCTCTCGACGTGATCATCCAGCAGCTCGAGCCGCACGCCGACGATGCCGGCGCCATGATGGCCATCTTCGGCCAGCGGGCGGGCCCGGCGATGGGGGCGCTCGTTGGCCAGGGCGCCGACGCGGTCCGGCAGCTCACGAGGGAGCTGGAGGACTCGGCCGGGATCGCCGAGCGGATCGCCGGCGTCCAGATGAAGGGCCTGATGGGGGCCTGGCTGGAGCTGAAGTCCGCCGGCGAGGCGCTGGCGATCGGCATCGGGCAGACGCTGGCGCCCACGCTCGAGACGGTGGCCAAGGCCCTGGCCGACGTGGCCCGGTGGGCCCAGGCGAACGTCGTCCCGGCCTTCGCCGCCCTGCCCGGTCCGGTGAAGGCCGCGGCGGTGGTGATGGCGGCGCTGGCGGCGGCGATCGGTCCGGTCCTGGTGGTGGCTGGCGGCCTGGTGGCCGGGATCGGGGCGCTCGTCTCCACGGTGGCGGCGCTGCCGGCCGCCTTCGCCGCCGCCATCACCTCGATCACTGGCGTGGCCGGCGCGATCGTCCTCTTCACCGCCAAGCTGATGCTGGTCCCGGCGCTGATGGCCGCGGTGGGGGTGGCCGCCTACAAGCTCACCCGGTGGCTGATCGACCTGACCGGCGGCGCCGACCTCCTCTACAACTCGCTCGGGAACCTCATCAACCAGGTCCGCGGTTTCAACAAGGCCACCGCCGAACGGATCGACCTGCTCGACCGGGAGACCGGGCTGGTGAAGGGGGCGGCCGAGGCCGAGGCCCGTCAGGCCAAGGCCCGGGAGGCGAGCACCAAGGCCACCGAGGAGGCGGCCCGGGCGACCGCCGAGAAGGAGAAGCGCGAGAAGGACGCGGCGGCCACCGCCAAGGTCCACACCGAGGCGATGAAGAAGGCCGAGGCCGCGGCCAAGGCCTACGCCGAGGAGGTCCGCCGGCTCGCCGCCGCCTGGTCCGGCGCCGACCTGAAACGTGAGGTCGAGCAGGCCGCCCAGGTGCTGGCGGCCGCCGGCGGCAAGGTCACCCTCGAGGCCGCCGAGCAGATCGCGGAGCTGGTCCAGAAGGCGCTCGCCAACGGCTTCGAGGTCCCGAAGGCCCTCCTCGACGTCGCGGCCGAGGTGACGGCGCGCGAGTACCACCAGAAGCTCGTCGACGAGCTCCAGGCCGCCCTCAACAAGCACCCGGTCCCCGTCGACGTCGTCCTGACGCCGGGCTTCGGGCAGACGCCGGCGATCGCCGTCGAGAACGTCAACCCGGCGGACGTTGCCGGGGAGCTGGCCCGTAAGGCGGCCGAGGCGGAGGAGCACGTCCGGAACATCACCGAGGGCTTCTGGGCGGCGTCGGACGCGATCGGCCACCTCGCCGGCGACGACGGGATGGGGTCCTTCCTCGGGGGCCTGCAGGAGGCCCTCGAGGTGGCGGGGGACCTGACCAAGCTCTTCTCCAACTGGGAGAACGTCACCGTCGGTCAGCGGATCCAGGCCCTGTCGAGCGGCTACCAGGGTATGCAGGGGGTCATGCGGCAGGACGCCGGCGCCGGCCGGAACGTCGCCGCGGGGGCACAGGGTGCCCGCATGGGCTCGGCGCTCGGCCCCATCGGGGCGATCGGCGGATGGATCGGCGGCTTCTTCGGCTCTCTCCTCACCGGCGAGACGCAGTGGCAGCAGGACGCGGAGAGGCTGGGGCAGCGACTTGGAATGACGCTCTCCGACGCCCTCCTGCAGACGATCGAGGATCAGTCGGAGCGCTTCGACCTCTCCTGGTTCGACACGTCGCTCATGATGCTCCCCAGCATCTTCGTCGAGACCGGGGAGACGGCACGGGAGAACGCCGACCTCATCCTCGAGCTCATGCGCCGCACCGCGGACGGGACGATCCCGCTCCGGGAGGGGACCCAGGCGATCGCCGACTCCTGGGCGATGGTGAGAGAGGAGGCGACCCAGGCCAGCATCGTCGGCGACCGCGTCACCCGGTCGATGCTGGAGCAGGCCCGGGCCGCGGGCGGCCTCACCGAGGAGATGCAGGCCTACGTCGACGAGGCGCTGGGCCGCACCATCTCCGCCCTCGACGTCATCATCGCCCGGTACGAGACGCTCGAGGACGGGACCCGGGTGCTGGCCGGGGGCCTCGACCTCCTGGCCGGGCTCGACCTGACGGTCCCCGAGGCCTCGATCCCGGAGGGGACCACCGCCGGGATGGCTCCGACGGCGAGCGCCGACATGGCGGCGCTGCGGGAGCGGGCGAACGCCCAGGGGATCATCTTCGCCGGCGCCTTCTGGGCCGCGGTCGAGGAGGGCGGGATCCTCGGCGCCGCGGACGCGCTGCGCGAGCCCTTCCACCGGATGCTCGAGAACCTGGGCGAGTTCCTCCCCCAGGACGAGATCTCGGCGATGTTCGGCCAGATTGGCCGGCTGATGGACCTCACGGCCCCCGCCACCGACGAGGCCCTGGCGGGCCCGCTCCGGGCCGCCCTCGAGACCGCCGACGCGCTGCAGCAGGCCTTCGCCGGCTTCGCCGACTCGGGATACATGATGCAGTCCCAGTTCGACGCCTTCGGCGTCGCCGTGGCCAACGTCTACGACCAGGCGATCGCCGGCAACGCCACCGAGCAGGAGGCCCTGGCCGCGGT
>CAZACO010000454.1:0-4092 GCA_964483185.1 uncultured Desulfobacteraceae bacterium | reverse complement strand
CCCCTGGCCGTGCTTTTCATGGGGATCATCGGGGTCCCGCTTGGCGCGCAGCTGCGGGCCCGGGGGCGCACCGCAGGGATTGGGGTGAGTCTTGTGGTTTTTTCCATATATTATATCTGCCTGATGGTCATGCGGAGCATCTGTTCCAGCGGTTCCGTGTCCCCGGCAATCGGCGTATGGCTTCCGGATATTTTCTTGATCATTTCTATTATATACCTCCTGCGCCGTGCAGCTAATGAACGGTCTATTCATTTTTTGCCCTTGAGGTCATCGTGAAGGTCTCAAAGGGTCTATCCCCGATCCAGGCAAATGAACATGCCGGCGAGAGGTGTGCCCAAATGGTGAGGTATCGAAAAAACAACCCTTTTTTCGGTGGATCTTGTAACCAAACGGCGGAAATCTGAAGATGCCACTCTACCTTTATATCTCCATTTTCGGTTTGAGCTGCGCCCTGTCGCTTGTCCTGACACCCATAGTAAGAAGACTCGCAGTAAGATCGGGACAGGTGGCGGTGCCGAAGGACAACCGATGGCACCGGGAAGAGACAGCCCTTTTGGGCGGCGCCAGCATTTTTACCGCCATGATCACCGTCTGGGTCTTAGCCGCCGCTCTCACGGACTGGTCCGCCTTCGGGCAACCCTATCTGGTCATGATCCTCTGCTCAGGCGGCATATTTGCCATGGGTCTCATCGATGATATCTTCAACATGGACCCTCAGCACAAGCTAGCCGGTCAGGTCATCATTACCGCCATCCTCATATTTTTCGGCTACCGTCTCGGCTGGACCGATTCCAAGACCCTCAACCTGTTCCTGTCCATTATCTGGATCGTGGGCATCACCAACGCCTTCAATCTGTTGGATAATATGGACGGGCTTGCATCCGGCATTGCCATCATCGCCGGCAGTTTCCTGTTCCTCTGCCTCTATTTGAACCCGGTCTCCGGCCACCTCTCGGCGCCTTCCCTCCTGGCCCTTAGCGCCTATCTTGGCGCCGTTTCGGGATTCTTGGTCTACAACTTCAATCCGGCATCCATATTCATGGGTGACGCAGGCAGCCTTTTCATCGGTTTTGTCTTGGCCTGTCTGACCGTAACCGGGACCCCGTCACAGGTTGTCGACCAGGGCTTTTTACACCTCCTTTCCGTCATAGCCATCCCTGTTCTTATCCTGTTTATTCCGATCTTGGATACAGGTTTTGTCAGCCTGATGCGCAAGCTGTTCCGACGGCCCATCTCTCAGGGAGGACGGGATCACTCCTCCCATCGTCTGGTCGCCATCGGTTTTTCCGAAAGGAAGGCCGTCCTTGTGCTGTACGCCTTTTCCGCGGCATCCGGCCTGATGGCCCTTGCCATCAACCGTCTGAGCGTTGGCACCAGCTGGGTTCTCATTGTCATCTATTTACTCTTCATTGTTTTTTTCTGGATCTATCTTGCCAGGGTCAAGGTCTATTCAGAGAAATCGATTATGTCGGACGAGGCGTCAGGGGGTATTACCCCTATTCTGATTGACATTACTTTCAGACGGCGGCTTTTTGAGGTCCTATTAGATCTCGTCTTGATCACAGTGGCCTACTATACGGCCTACCTCTTGCGCTTTGAGGGGTTTCTGGGTGGAAATTTCGATTTCTTCCTAAATTCCCTTCCGATCGTTATCGCCTGTCAAATCCTTTTCTTTTATCTGTTTGGTATCTACCGGGGTGTGTGGGAAAACACGAGCGTCAGGGATCTTATTTCCTATGGAAAAGCGATTACCGCGGGGACTATCGCTCCCATCCTGATCCTTCTCTTTGTATATCGTTTTTACAGCTTTTCCCGGGCCGTTTTTGTTATCTACTGGGGACTCATGCTCATATTGATATCCCTTTCAAGGCTCTCTTTTCGCCTTTTAGATGAAGGGATCCGGGGGGTAAACAGGGGAGGGGAGCGCGTTCTGGTTTACGGCGCGGGACTCGGGGGGCAGATGGTTCTCAGGGAGATTGAAACAAACAGAGAACTCGGCCTGACTGTGGCGGGTTTTATGGACGATAATCCACGAATACAACACAGGAAGATCCGTGGCTACCCGGTGTTAGGAAGGTTAAAAGATCTGAACCGGATTATGGACGAGCAGAATATCAAAGAAATTATTATCTCTTTTAAAAAAGACAGCTCCGAGAAAAAGAGAGAAATCAAGAGATTATGCAAAGCGACGGGTACAGAGGTGGACGTAAAGGAGATGAAACTCACCATCAGTTGACCTCTTAGTACTACTACAGCTTCACCCTCGACGCCTGATATCTACGGCATCCTCGACTTTTGCAACGTTGGGGTTGATTGAACCTGTCCGTGTATACCGCTATTGAGTTGACTGCAGCTTCCTTCGCCGTTCTCTCGCTAATTCCCGCTTGTTTGCGACCTCATCCGACTCATCAACAATCTCTCTGCCCAGGATTTCTTCCAGGATATCCTCTAAGGAGATAAGGCCGGACAGCCCGCCGTATTCATCAATCACCGCAAAAAGATGCTGTCTCAACTCCAAAAACTCTGCTAACACTTCATTTAACTTGGCTGTTTCGGCCACAAAGTGGACCGGCCGCATCAGCTCTGTCAAATCCTCATCTTTCTTTCCCTCTGCAAGCGCAATCAAGATATCCTTTGTGTGGACAACCCCCACCACGTCCTCTATCCCCTGATCATATACAGGAATCCGGCTGTGTTCCCATCCCCCGGAGGCCGCAATTGCCTCTTGCAATGTCAGGTGCTCGCTCAGCGAAAAAACAACGATTCTGGGCGTCATGACATCCTTGACCATTTTTTCCTGGAGTGTCAAAATCCTCTCAATGGTCTTTTCCTGGTAAGACAGTATCCCTCCGGACCGGCGACTTAAATGCGCCATGACCTGGATCTCTTCGGCAGTGATCGCTTCTTCACGTTTGTCGCGTCTGATCAGGTATGTCGTGAGCCCGCTTAACCATATGACAGGTGCCATGATCCAGACAAGCCCTTTCAGGGGATAGGCTACGACAGTCACTAAGGATTTTCCGTAGACCACTCCTGCTGTTTTGGGAATGATTTCAGAAAATAGCAGAATGGTCAGTGTGAACAGCGCAGAGAAATATCCCAGCCATTGATGCCCGAAAACAGCGGTTGCAGCGGCCCCGGCAAAGGCTGCTCCAGCTGTATTGGCGATGGTATTGAGGGACAAAATAGCAGATATCGGTCGCTCTACATTACGACGCAGATCCTTCAGTATGTTGCCTCCGGCCTTACCGGTCTGAACCATGGCTTCAATGTGTCTCAGGGGCACGGAATAAAGAACCGCCTCGAAGAGAGAACATACAGCCGAGATTGAAACGGCAAAACTCACGGCAAGAATTAGTTCTATCATCTGTGTTGTTACCTCCAGATAGGTTTCAAGTAACCGTTTAGAGTTTAAGGGTTTCCCGCTGAAAGCGGGATTCAGGGTTAAGGATAAGGGGGGGCATTGAGGCCTCGAAGTCCTCGTCAGAAATGCTCATTTTCCCAAATGATTGCCCATTTGGCTCCAAATCTTGGATTGGGCCCTACGAAGTTGACGTTCTTCTCATAAATACGCAGCTAAATGCGGTCCGGCGACCGGAATGGAACCTTGAACCCCTGAACCTTTGAACCCCTGAACGCCTACGATTGCGCAAATCGTTTCAATTCGTCGGGTCTGTTGATATTAAGAAAGGACCTCAGGTCAGGATCAATGCTCCTAACTTCTTGGTCATTCACATAGCGAACAGAGACCTCGGGAAAAAACCGGAAGATCTGGTATGTCCTGGAATCGATCAGCCTTTTGATCTTGCCCCGGCATCTATCGGTATAGAGCCCATGAAGGGCCTCTATTTTTCCGGAAATCCTCGGGACGACAACATCAAAATCGGCCTTGATCTCAACCATATATCGAATCAGTTCCGGGTTGAGGAATGGCATGTCGCAGGCGACAAAGAAACCCGCATGATTCGGGATCATTTTAAGCCCGGTATAGATCCCCCCTAGGGGTCCCAGACCCTTGATGATATCCTGATACATGGGAAGTTTCAGATAGGCGTATTCGTCAGGCGTGTTTGTGATGATGATGACGTGATG
>CAZACO010000453.1:0-4093 GCA_964483185.1 uncultured Desulfobacteraceae bacterium | reverse complement strand
TGATCCAGTGCCTGTATGGATTCACCTTTTCATATCTTGGAATTGAAAGCAAACGATATCATCCCATAGCCGGTATCTGCCACGGCCTCATTCTAATCCTTTTGTGGTCCACCGATTATATTGTTGCCGACAGTTTCGTCTCCCGGGACTTCATCGGATTAGAGGCCCCCTATGTTGAACCGGCCCTGGGACCTCTCGGTCCGGTGTTTGAGCTTTATGCGGCCCTGGCCAGCGTCATAGCGATCACCCTGTGGTTGAGACACAAAGGAACCGACCCGAGACACCGGAAGGCTTATCTGGTGGGGATGGGCGTCTGGATCGTTCTGGGGGTCCACGACGGCCTGGCCTCCCTGGGCGTTCCGAGTCTTCAATACTTCATGGAATACGGATTCCTGGGATTTTCTATCGCCGTTCTATGGGTCGTTTTCGACGACTTTCTGGAGGTAGCGGCGGAAGATAAATACCGTGTGATTACTGAATTTGCAAATGATTGCATTCTGGTGATCCAGGACGGAAAAATGGTTTTCGGGAATCCGGCATGCGCAACCGTGTTGGGCCGGCCTTTAGATAATTCGGCGGCCATGGATTTTGTTGATATTGTGGCTCATGAAGACAGGAAAACGGTCCTCGCAAACTGCAACAGGCTCCTCAACAAAGGCGATGCCCCTGACCCGCTTACGGTGCGAATACGAAAAGCAGACGGCGAGGAGGGATTTGTAGAGATAAGTCTCAGTATGATCAAATTCAGGAACAAGCCCGCCGTCCTTGCTATCATCCGGGATATGACGGAACGAAAGCGGGAAGAAGAGGCACGGCTGGAGAATGAAAAGAAATTGGCCAGATTAAAGAAGATGGAATCCCTGGGTCTTCTGGCTGGTGGTGTTGCCCATGATTTGAACAATGTCCTCTTCGGGATTGTAAGCTATCCGGGATTGATTCTATCAGAACTTCCTGAAGACAGCAAACTCATAGGGCCTGTCAAGGCGATCGAGGCATCCGGTAAAATGGCAGCGGCTATCGTCCAGGACCTGTTAACCGTGGCCAGGGGAGTGGGCATGACCCAAGCGCCGATGAACCTGAATGACGTGATCAAAGGGTATTTGGAATCTCCGGAGTATAACAGACTCCTGGAGTTTCATCCCACGATTACGGTCGATACCGACCTGGATGCCGATCTGTTCAATATAAGGGGTTCTCAGATCCACATCAGGAATGTTGTGATGAACCTGGTATCCAATGCCTCGGAAGCGATTGAGGGGAGTGGACATGTGAGCATATCGACAGCAAACTGTTATATAGACAAACCTGTAAAAAATTACGATGACATAAACAGAGGTGAATATGTGGTTCTTGAGGTATCAGATGATGGTCCGGGAATACCATCCAGTGATCTTGAGCAGATTTTTGAGCCTTTCTATACAAAGAAGGTCATGGGTCGAAGCGGCACCGGTTTAGGTCTGACGCTCGTATGGAATGTCATCCATGATCACGATGGGTATATAGACGTAAAAAGTGACGATAGCGGCACCACGTTCAAACTCTATTTTCCGATAACCAGGGATGAGTTGTTGGACGAGAAATTGTCTGTACGCACTGAAGACCTCTCCGGAGATGGAGAGCTGATCCTGGTCGTTGATGATGTGAAAAGCCAAAGGGACATACTCTGTAGCATGCTGGAAAAATTGCAGTACAGATCGAAGGCCGTTTCAAGCGGAGAGGCGGCCATTGAATATCTAAAGGACCATACCGTAGATCTGGTATTGCTGGATATGATTATGGACCCGGGAATAAACGGCCGTCAGACATATGAAAAAATCATAGAGTTTCACCCCGGCCAAAATGCCGTCATTGTAAGTGGGTACACTGAAACAGATGATGTGAAGGAAACCCAGAGAATGGGCGCAGGCCGATACATAAGGAAGCCCGTAACATTGGAGGGGTTCGGGCTGACGGTGAAAGAAGCGTTGGCTGGGGTCGGGCAGGTTAAGTGAGAGATGGACCTGCCCCTGGCCGGCGACGAGGATATTCGACTGACAAAGGCCCTGGTCAGGGCCTGCTGGGCCGTGGATATCCCGATCCTCGATCACGTGGTCATCGGCAGGAACAGTTTTTTGAGCATGAGGCGGCGCCACCCGGATATCTTCGAAGGAGAAGACGACATCGCTTGAGAAAGCTCACCCTGCCCCAGCTCAAACAGCGCCTTTTCGCGGCCGCCAGAATAGTGCTTTCAGGACAAGGAGGTTGATTTCTGTTTTCAATGCCCTGAGTTCCTCTGTGATACAACCAACTTCGATCCCCATCTCCAAAAGCGGTGGATCCGGATGCAGAACCGGATGGAAGAGACCGGGGTTGAGACCTATTACGAGGAAACAAAAGACAAGGGCCGCTATCGGTAGTCCAAAAGGATGAAGCTGGGTATCTATCCCCTTTGCATGGGTGTATATCCTCGGAAACATCACAATAAAAGAGCGCGAGAGGGCTTGCATGAATGCATTTGAGGAACATATCCGTTCGGCGAGAAGAACCGGGGAGATTGAGTTTTTTATTGAAGAGCGAAGCGATGAACGGGTCGTCAGCCGAATGCCTATTACGAACGGCGTCCGGAACCCCTTCGGTACGGTGCAGGCGGGGGCCATGCTCTGGCTTGCCGATGTGACGGCCACCGTCCTTGCCATCGGGAAAACGGAGATTGGAGAAGAGGGCAAGGGATTTCCGCTTGCCGTGAACCTTCACACGACGCTCTTGGGGAACCAGCGTCAGGGGGAGCTGCGTGCCGAGGCCACACTGGTCCGGCGCGGCCGTCGGGTGATCGTCGTCCGGACCCGGGTCACAGGGAAAGAGGACCGGCTTCTCGCGGAGATCACAACTACCCATGTCCCTGCATAGGGACTGCACAATTCCTGTTCCCAGAGCATAGACGGATTGAAGAACCCCGCTGCAAGCAGAGGGGAATGCGCTCGCTGTGAATTTTCAGCGTACCGGCATGCCATCAGAGCAGGAAAGGCAAGGGGCAACAGATCATGCCTGTTTCAGTTACTGGGAGGCGGTTTCCATATGATTGACGATGGTGGAGAGAATGGCATCGCTGTCGCGTTGCGATTGGCTAGTCGGGCTTCCGGTTGATCGCACAGGCCATGAGACGATCCAACTTGGCGACGATGCGCCTCATAAACGTTATGCAGCGATATTTTTTGGCTCACAGGACTATCAACTTACCGATAATCCTTCTCATACTATAACGGATTTTTCGCATCAAGAAATGTAAACTCGTCAAAGTCCTTGGTATTCACGGTATAGAGTCCGGGGATGCCATGATCTTTCAATGTGGCGGCTAAGGCAACATCAAAGATTTTCTTTCGTGTGGCGACTGTCTTGAGCAAACCTAACAACGTTTCAAGTTGTGTTGGTAGGTGATAGAGAATCGTGACCCCGGTATCCACATAGTCTTGCACAATTTGGATGGCAGTGGGCAGGGGCAGAGGCGCTTCGAGTCGATGCCACGTCATGACATTGAGAAATTCCATGAGTACCTGTGCCGGAAGGCACACTGCAAGATTGCCGTCGGCATCATGTTCATTCATCACCTTTTCGACAAACGCTTTGGATCGGGCATGAGATGGGGATGCAGTATTATGGGCATATACCAGCAAATTGGTATCAAGTGCATACATCAATCGCTGACCCTTTCCGAATATATCTCTTGCCGATCAACAGAGATATCTGTGCCAAGATTGAATGTCTGGACCTTGAACGCTTTTTCCGCCGTCTTTCGGGGGGCGGGATGGGTGAAGTCATGCTTCAGGGATTGCAACAAGACTTCTATCGCCTGGATCCGATCAGCTATTGGCGCATGCTGAAGTCTTTGAACCGTGTCTTGATCAAGCATATCTGATTCCCTCTTTTCTCTCTTCTCTTTTTGGCATTTTCCATAATCTTACCAGAAAAACACGGATTTGTCACCCTTCAATTGAAGAACTCCGCAGTCCCGCTTGAGCAGCGGGACGGGGAATTTCCCAAATTTAAGGAGAATCCTTTACATTTTAAGTTCGCTCGCCCGGGTAAATCCTCCAGTCGAAGACCCCGTCTTTAGCGG
>CAZACO010000452.1:0-4100 GCA_964483185.1 uncultured Desulfobacteraceae bacterium | reverse complement strand
GCGACCGCCCTCAAACGGTTTGAAGACCAGACCAGATCGTGGCGAGAGTGGGCGACACGGCCATTATCCTTGGAAACGTATGGGAAGGTCATGAAGGCCATGGAATTCGGCAAGCGGGCCACAGAAACGATTGAGGAGAAGGTCAATGGAGAGGTTGAGGGCTTTTTGCGTGAAGGATCCCCTCAGCCGACCGTGTGGATGTTCTATAACCTGATTACCTGGTATATCACCCAACGGGCTGTTTCGTTGAATCACAGGGTCGAGCTGGAGAAGCGGCTTCGGCGGTCGGTCGGATTTTTTAAAAGTGGCCATTGATCTTGGAGGCCATCTGCCAAATCGAAAGGAAGTTTGGATGCCATGAAACAGAAAGAATCCTCAAAGAATACGATATTGCCGGGTCTCTCGATGGACTTACCCAGGGCCAAGGGGAAGCCGTCCTCAAGCTCAAGAATCTTGACGCCCTCCGAACTCGAATCATTGAAGAAGGATATGCGAGAGTCCAGCCGCAAAATGCGGAAGATGTTGCGCGACTATTCGGCGTAGGTTCACTCTGGAATGGCTTGCCTCGAAACAGAAGGATTAATAAACCTGCCCAGGATAGGCTGATTACCGAAGGCCGGCGACCCCGCCCGGTCCTCTTGGGTATTCACTAGACAGGGACAAAAGGAGAGCGTTATGGCTGTGTTAGCACAATGTCCGGTTTGCAAAACCCGGCAGTCAGTTAAGAAGAAACTCTGCAAAAGATGCAGGGAGGATCTTGATAAGGCAAAGGCCGCGAAGCGGGTCGTCTACTGGATCAGCTACAGGTTGCCGAGCGGGAAACAAAAACAGCAACCCGTGGGAAATTCCATAGAAGATGCGCGGGCGGCTGATGGAAAAAAGAAGGCACAGAAGAAAGAAAAGCGGCTGTTCGATATCAAGGCAGATGCTACAATGACATTTGAAGAATTGGCCAAATGGTATCTTGGCTTGGAAAGAGTCAAGGCGCTTGCATCGTTTTGGGTGATTGAACTCTCATTGCGGAAATTCAATGATGTGTTCGGAGATATGGTTGTATCCAAAATTACACCTGCAGAGATCGAGGATTATCAGACGAAGCGGCTGAAGGCAGGCAAGGCGCCCGCGACCGTGGATCATGAGGTGGGAAAAACCCGAACCATGATTATAAAGGCATTCGACAATGGGCTTGTCAGTGGAGAGACACTGAGGACGTTCAAGAAGGCTAAAAAGACATTGAAGCGGGGATCTGATGTCAGGGACCGGATATTGACTCAAGACGAATTCGATCGGATCTGTCAGAAGGCAGAACGGCATATCCGGGATATTCTAACAATGGCCTATTATACCGGGATGAGGCGCGGGGAAATCCTCAACCTTACATGGGATAAGGTTGACATGAAGGGGCGCTTTATTAACCTGGACGCGGAGGACACGAAGGACAGGGAGAAAAGAACCATTCCGATATGCAATGAATTATATAAGACTCTGAAAAACATCCCCAGGAATATCCGTGCGCGGCACGTTTTCACCTATAAAAGGAAACCCATAAAGAATATCAAAAAGGGGTTGCGAACGGCTTGTGAAGATGCGGAAGTTTTGTATGGACGAGGTGTCAAGGGGGGGTTTGTCCTTCATGATTGTCGGCATACATTCAACACCAACATGAGAAAGGCTGGGGTTGCTGAGAGCGTTATTATGGCGATTACAGGGCATTCGACGCGTGAAATGTTTGACCGGTACAATGTTATTGATGAAGAAGATAGGGTTGACGCTGTTAATCGGCTTGAGGTATTTTTCCAAAATGTTACCCAAAATGTTACCTCGGAATCGGGAAGGGCAAATTGAAACCTGCCAAGAGGCATTTATAATGCGGTCTTTGAGATTTAGGCAAAATAAAACTCCTTCAAATCAAGCTTTAAATCTGAAGAGGTTATCTAAGTTGTTGATTTTACTGGTAGGCACGAAGGGATTTGAACCCTTGACCCCTACCGTGTCAGGGTAGTGCTCTCCCCCTGAGCTACGTGCCTATAATTTTTTCAAGATTAGCAGTCCATGGCGCAGATGTCAAGTCGTATCTTCAAATCAAACATCTTGACTTGCCCGGGGTTTTGCCTTAAGCGTGATTCAGCTTCAACCGCAGAAAAAGGATAAAAGCGACGTCATTCAATGGACACAGGCAAACGATCATCTGTTATATCCGGTATCACGGTTGAAAGAGAGGGGAGGCGTTCGGTTCGGATATGCTGGAACACACGGCGCCGGGATCTTGATATTTCAATCCATTACGGCAACTCGCCTTCTATTGCGGCCTCTGATTCCAGTCCCGCCGTCAGGGTTACGGAGTTGAACTGCGCAGAGATCTCCGGATTAGACCCTGATCTCCGCCATTATTTCAGGATTGTTCCTGATCGTGAGAAGGGAATCGTCGTTAGCGAGCGGCAGGTGCATTTGGAGGGGGCTGTTAATTGTCGTGATCTGGGCGGCTATGAGACGACCGATGGCCGGCGGGTCAGGTGGGGGCAGGTCTTCCGCTCAGACAGCCTGTCCAGGCTCACCGAGAGGGACCGGGTGAAGGTGGTGCACCTGGGGCTGCGGCTCGTTATTGATTTTCGAACCCCCAACGAGGTGAAGAAATCGCCGGACCGGCTGCCTCAAGACGATAAAATGGCATATCTGAATCTTCCCATCACCCATGGTGAATTTGATTTTGTAGATGCTGTGGACCGAATCAAAAGGGGAGACGACAACTGGCTCACCCGGGACTTTATGGTGAGCGGTTATATCCATAATGTGGATGAATTCGCCGGTATATGGGGCGACGTCATCCGCCGGTTGACACGGCCCGAAAACCGCCCCCTTCTCTTTCACTGCACCGGGGGAAAGGACCGGGCCGGGACCTGCGCCGCACTGATCCTCCTCGCCCTTGGGGTCCCCGAAGAAACGGTCATCGAGGATCACCAGTTGTCAAACACCCTTATCGCGGGTTTGATCAAAAAAGTTTATGAGCGAATCGCAGCGTACGGCGTGGATCCTCAAAAGCTCTCTCCCTATTTCACGGCCCCACGGGAATGCATCATCTCTCTCTTGGGTCACCTCCGCAAAACCTATGGCTCTCCTGTCGGTTATCTGAAGACAGCGGCCGGGGTGACCGACGACATCCTGGCCCTGCTCAAGGAAGCGCTGCTGGAATAAGGCGTACAGGACCGGGCCCGGATCTGATACGCCGGGGTCTCGCTCGTCCCATTCGGGGCGAAGCTGGGCACAGCATGCCAAGCGTTACCCGTCATCCTTGATAAAATATTGGTGGTATTCCTCTTCGGTCAGATAGCTTTTCAATAACCGTGTGAGAAGGTCGAAGAGGTCCTCCATGTCTGCCTGGGTCATCCGCTCTCTCATGAGGGCCATGAGGTCGTCGTCAGAGAATTTCTGCAGGTAGTAGACCAGAGTACATTCATCCAGCTTCCGGTCTAAACCGAACCCTACCGGCCCATTGTATTCTTCCACAAATCGGTGATGATGCGTTGTCATCAGAATCCTAAAGACTGATTTATAAGGATCACCGATATGTCGGTCAACATGGGCCTGCGGTGCAGAATCACCGTGGCGCGACAGATCCGCTGGGGGGCGTTGCAGTCGCTGCACACGCCGGTCTCGGCGCACGGCGTTTCCATGCCGAGGTTCTTCGCCCGCATGGGGCCGGCAATGTCTCTGACCCTTCTGAGCCCCGATTCGAGGTCTGGCGTCACTTTGTTCATGCCGGCAACGACACAGACTTTTTTCGGGCCAAAGGTCATGGCATTGGTACGGTTGCCGATGCCGTCCACATTGATGATCTCGCCGGTGGCTGAGACAGCATTGGCGCTGCACAGGAAGCAGTCACACCTCCCCTGCTGGAGCCGTACCTCCAGGTCCTCTTCCTTTGTCAGCCCCGTCTGCCAGTGATCGTACAGGGTTTTGTCCTTCGCCTTCAGGGCTTCTATGAGCCCTAATGATCGCGTGGTGTCAGACCCTCCGAATCCAAAGGTCTCATAGCCTGCGATCATGCCGAGGATCAGGTCTCTGGCCTCCTCAACCGTAGAGACAAAATGGGCATCAAACCC
>CAZACO010000451.1:0-4118 GCA_964483185.1 uncultured Desulfobacteraceae bacterium | reverse complement strand
ATCTTTTCTTGGCGTTCTTGGCGCCTTTGCGAGAAAACATACTTTTTACGGGACCATCAATGTTGGATGTCGGAAACTGAAATCCGCGCACGCGTACGCTGCAACCCTCATCTGCCATTGCCACAGGAAGCCCTCCCCATGGTATCCTCCGTGGCCCGCCAATGGTATTGATGGATATGGGTGGCCGGCGGATGTGTCACCAGGGCCGAGGCGTAATCGGGACCCATGGAGATAGTGGAAAAAAGCCACGGCCCTTCCCCCGGATGCAACCTCACGGGGGCACGCGATCCCAAGGGCACGACAAAACGGTTGAGCGGCATTGACAGTCCCCTTCCCAGGGCCTTGACATAGCCCTCCTTACGGGCCCAGAGATCATAAAAGAGACGCTGCTTCCTCCCGTCAGGCGCAGCATCAATAAGAGCAAATTCCTGTTTTGAAAAAAACCTCCCTGCAATGCTCGATACATCCAGATCGCATCGGACATGCTCCACATCGATCCCGATCTTCCGATCTCTCCCCAAGGCGATCAGTGCCCATTGACCTGAATGAGACACACTGAAATTGAGCCCCGGTGTTTCCGGGTCTGCACAGACCGATGGTTTGCCCAAGGGGGTGTACTCGAAGCGGATCTCCCGAGGTTCAGTATCCATATATCGGGAAAGGACACAACGCAAGATCCCCCGGCACAGGGCAAATGAAACCATATCGTCGTGTCGAACAAATCTTTTGGCCCTGGCCTGCTCATCCGGCGAAAGGGTATTCAGGAAAAAAGCGAGATGCGCCCGCTCCCCCGGCAGATACGCCCGCCATACATGGACCGGGCCCGGTTCCATTCCCGGGCGTGCCGGCGGTAACCGCCATTCAGCTAATCTATTCTGCGCCATACGTTACCAAAGACATCCGCCGTTCACGGATTCAGAGCCCGCCCTGGTGCGACTCGTTGGAGGATTAGAGACAATGGTATACATAGGCTTAGACTACACTTCTCGGCCACAGTTCCCATGTTCGGTCTGGGCCAGGGGTTCAGGGGTTCAACTTCCCATTCGGGTCCCCGGACTGCATTTGGGATGCATATTTACGAAAAAGGCATCAGCTTCGTCAGGTCTGATCCAGAATTTGGAGCCAAAATGGCAACTATTTGGGAAAGCAAGCATCTTTAACGAGGACTTCGGATCTTCCATGCCTTCTTTGTCCTTAACCCTGAACATTGAACCTGTGAACCGTTACCCAACGGCATCACGGCACATCACCCAGTGATATGAAGTCGCCGAAGGCCTCCCGTTTTTTCTGGAAAAAGAGCATCACGCCATCATAGGAGCTGTCCCTTGTGTAACGGGCATACAGGTGGTCGCACCGCTTCTGCCTGAGGATCCTAAACAGTATGTTCAGGGGGTAGTCATTCATCTCATACATGGGAGCGGAGAATGGTCTTCCCTTCCTGATGTTGTTAAGGCTGTTAAATAGCGGTACATGGACGCACAGCCAGTAAATGATCCTTCTTTTCAGGGTCTTTTGAGAATGATATGTAAAATGGAGCATCCCTGCCCCATTGTCCTTCAGCAGGTCTATCAATTGTGCAACGATATGTAAACCCTGTTTGACTCTGATATGCTGAAACACATAGATTGAATGGACAAAATCGAAAGGCTCCCCACCAGGAGGCAGTCCATTCAGATCGCTGGAGAACTCAACATGACTCAATGACCGTTCCCTGCAATTTTTTTCAGCCTCTGCGATCATTGATTCGGCAACGTCAACCCCGCACACAGCCGTGCAGCGCCTGGCCAAGGGAATAGTTATCCGCCCCACACCACAACCAAAATCAAGGGCCCTGCGGGGATGAAATGTTGGATCGAGATACCTGCGGATGACCTTCAATACCGATTCGAGATAGTCATCAGCGCTCTTAAAAAACGTTTCTCTGACATCCCGGGTGAAAGTGGCGTCTTTATACCTGGAATCCGTCGTCACCCAGTAATAAGGATCTTTCTTTCCGAATTTTTCCCAGTTGCGCCTGTTGCTATCCATCCTCAACTATCCTGTTCAAATCTCATGGAGACCAGGCAGGCTTAAACGGCCCCACTGCTTCCCTTACACAGTGTAAACATTTCGTTATGATTGTCGGGTTAGATCCAATCTAAACTGGCAACCCGAATTTATTGAGAAGATACGAAAATTGCTGTTAACGTACTTTATACATTGCAAACCGCGTAAAATATATCATATATTGGGCGTTACTCAAGTCTTTTCTTGGATACCTGGAATACCCCGCGAAGACATGAGAGGAAATCGTCCCGCCCGGGACACACCCGAATTCAGGGGCTTGATTCATATTCGATTTTTCTGGGCGGATCAGGTATGACAATAGAGCCGTGCCAGCCAACTCAACGACTTCGAGAATGACGCCGGAAGAAAGGAGGAGGCATGACTTCACAATTCTCCGACTCGGATGTGACCGAAGCCCCGTTCCCCGACGTTTGCATCCACCAGCAATTTGAATATCAGGCCCGGAAGCACCCTGAAGCAACCGCCGTGGCATTTGAAGACAGCCAACTGACTTACGAAGAGCTGAATCAGAGGGCCAACCAGTTGGCCCGGTACCTCCAGCAAATCGATGTGGGGTCGGGAACCTTCATCGGTCTTTTTGTTGAGCGCTCTCTCGACGTCATAACCGCGATGCTGGGTGTCTTGAAAAACGGCTGTGCCTATGTACCGCTGGATCCCGCCTATCCGGAAGAGAGGCTTCGGGGCATGATAGAAGACTGCGCATCTCCGGTCCTTCTCACCCTGTCACACCTCAGAGGGAGGCTGCCCGAAACCGGGGCCCGGATCGTCTGCATCGATTCCGACTGGCAACGGATCGCTGAAGAAAAGACCGACAACCCGGCCACAGGCCCCGGGCCTGAGTCACTCGCCTATGTGATCTTCACCTCCGGATCCACAGGAAGACCCAAAGGGGTCTGCTGTCATCACAGGGGGGTCATGAACCTGCTCGCCGATTTCCAGAATCGCCAATCTCTGGGCACTGGTGATATCTGCAGCTGGTGGACCAGTCTCAATTTTGACGTCTCCGTTTATGAGATCTTCTCCCCCCTGATCGAAGGGGCGACCTTGACGATCGTGCCGGAGCCGGTGCGTGCGGACGCCCCGGCCCTGATGGACTGGCTCCACAGGGAGAATGTAACCAGCGCCTACCTGCCGCCCTTTATGGTGGCCGACCTGGATGTCTGGCTGCGGGGACATCCCGGACAAAGCATACTGCGTCGCCTCCTGGTGGGCGTGGAAGCCATTCCGGAAAGGCTCCTGAACGCCATTGACCAGGCGGTCCCACCCCTCCACATCATCAACGGGTACGGGCCGACCGAGGCAACCGTCTGTGCCACCCTGTATGCCATTTCTCCAGAAAACGATCTCCATGAGAACACACCGATCGGCCGGCCTGTCCAGAACATGCAGGTTTACCTGCTGGATGAAGCGGGTCAGCAGGTCCCTGACGGATCGCCCGGGGAGCTCTATATCGGCGGCATCGGGGTAGCCAACGGATACCTGAATCACGCCAACGGCGTGACTGCTGAGAGGTTTGTCCCGGATCCCTTCTCAGGCAGGAGCGGTGCACGGCTTTACAGGACCGGGGATTCGGCCCGTCTCATGCCGGACGGCAATATGGAGTTTCTCGGAAGGACTGATTTTCAGGTCAAATTCCACGGCTTCCGGGTCGAGTTGGGCGAGATTGAAACACACCTCCGCAAACATCCGGCCATCCGTGAGGCCGTTGTTATCGTTCTTGAAGACATCCCCGGCATCAAACGGCTGGTGGCCTATCTGGTCTGCTACAAGGGGGAGGAGGTTTCAGGACAAGAACTTCGAGAATCACTTCAGAAATCTCTGCCCGACTACATGGTCCCCTCGATTTTTGTGGCCTTGGACCGGATACCGATGACCCCTAACGGCAAGACCGACCGCTCCGCCCTCCCCTCACCCGACCGTTATAACCAGCTGATGACCGGAGGCCATGACTACCGCGAACCGCGAACACCGGTTGAAAAGAGACTGGCCGGGTTTTTTGCCGAGGTGCTTCACCGGGAACCGATCGGCCTGAACGACAATTTCTTTGAGTT
>CAZACO010000450.1:0-4122 GCA_964483185.1 uncultured Desulfobacteraceae bacterium | reverse complement strand
CTTGATTTTCCTGGTGCCGAGACGCAGAATTGAACTGCGGACACGGGGATTTTCAACCCCACGTTTCTCAGATGGAGCTCGGCAAGCGGCCTATTGGCAAAAAGATTGCTCACCAACTCGGGAAAGCCTTGCAGGTGGACTATCGGGTTTTTCTCTGAACATAACGCTCGAAAGGCGGGATTCCTACACCTAAACACCACACCTCAGCATCGCAAACCAAATAACATCATTAAAAAAGAGCTAAAAAAGAGAGGTATCACCCAGGTTCAGGCCGCCTTTGACTTGGGCCTGCACAGGTCGGAGTTTTGCCTGATCGCGAATGCAGGCGTTTGTCCCATGGATTGGAAACGCGGAGAACGGTTATCTCTTCATGCTGACGAAGAGCGATAACGTCAACAATCTCCTGAATCTTCAGCATAATGGGCACACCATTGTTGCCTGGAGCATGAACAATGAACGGGTCTCGCGGAAATTTGAAATCGGTGCGCCGTCGTTTGAGCGAAGACTGAAGGCAGCACGCAAGGTTCAAGAAGCAGAATACCCGGTTCGCATCAGGCTTGATCCCATCGTGCCCTTCGATGGCTGGAAAGAGGCCTACGCAGAAACCATAGAGCGCATCCTCACCGTGATATTTCCTCAAAGAATAACGCTGAGGACACTCAGGTTTGAAGAAGGATTCTACAAAATGAGAATAAGTATCTTCACCAACGGACCAGAGTTGCCAGATTTTCTGGAAGTGATGGAGCCGATGTTTCCGCCCAGGATGTTCACCGGCGCCAAGAGAGCCAAATCTGGAAAATACAGTTTCCCTGAAGATCAGAGAGCAGAGATCTTTTGCTGGGCCATAGCGGAGGGGAGATCCGAAAATACCCCAATGGCAGAAACGCTCTCATCGCTCTGTGCAAAGAATCAGCCACGGTTTGGAAGAGAGTCGGACTGCCGTTGTCACGATGCAGTTGCGCTTGCCAGCTTGATTATGCCGATATGGAACAGAGGAGGTAACAAACAACCGAGTTCAAAACCGCGCCTCGACCGCGCCTCTGACCTCATCGCGTTCCCGAATCCAGGCCGGATTTGCCTCTGGCCGGTAGAGACATACTAATCGCAGCTTTGATTTCTATCCGCCTTTTTATGCAATGTATCCTCAATTTGCCGAATAACATAAAAAATATCTGGGATCTGTATGGTTTCTCGTGCCGAGCCTTTTTCTGCGTGAACATGATGTGGGGCACTGGGCAATTCAGGATGATGTGGGGCGTTGTCCCATCTCCGTATTAGGTTACCCTGGGCATCCTGCCAGTGAAAACTGTATTTCACCACGCGGATACGGCCTCTTGATTCGGCTACATACTCGAACAGTTCAACATCGCCACCATCACTCAAAACTGCTTTGACCCGCATCTTTCCATCAGAAACGGCTATTTCCTGACTCAAAATCCGGTAGGAAACAATGGCAGGGCTTTCAATGAGCTCTGTTTCGACTAACTCAAAATGCTCTCTGATAATCGGATTCATTGTTCGATTTCAGTTTCGAGAAAGGCCATTTGTTTTTTTGCGTTGGCCATCATTTCCACCGTGGCCGACCACTCGACAAAGTCCATTGAATCACCCATCTTGCCCTGTTCATATCGTTTGTGAAATTCTGCTGACTGCAAAGCATACTGTTCTTCAAATTTCCTGAGCTGCACTGATAGTCTTTTGGTCAGCTGACGCACACGATCTAATTCACGGGAGAGAAGCTTGTTGACGGCCATTTCAATAACAGGGTCGACTTCAGAGCTGCAAGAAGAAAGATATTGCTCCAAAC
Organism: uncultured Desulfobacteraceae bacterium; assembly: GCA_964483185.1. Taxonomy (GTDB): domain Bacteria; phylum Desulfobacterota; class DSM-4660; order Desulfatiglandales; family Desulfatiglandaceae; genus CAZACO01. Next base: position 2,315 of record CAZACO010000450.1, on the reverse strand, counting down.
GCTTGACCTTTTCAAGGGCGGTCATCATTGGCGCGTACCTCCTTATATATTTTGGACAGACTTCTTTCAGAGTTCTCAACACATGGAGTATACTGAAATGCATACTAAATCTTTTAATGATAGTCAATAAATTAGCAGGCTTTGTGGGGTAATGGCTTTTCCGCAATAGATGCCGTCCATCAATGATCCTCTCGCTTACGCTGCTTGTCCGGAGAAACGTCAAATGAGACCTAATATCGGGCACTGTCTTCTCGAACCTCAGAGGTTTTTTGTGAAAAACGTCTAAACCGCCCCAGGGGGGGCCGGACGCGGCGAACAGGGGGGACCTGGCCGGTCCTCCTGAGCACTAACTGAGCGGGGAGAAAAGAAACCGGTTTCCGGATGTGGGGGCCATTTTTTTGTGGCCATAGTGGTAGGAAAAATAAAAAAGTGTACCAGGAGTGTACCAAATTGGGGCTCCAAAACAAAAGGGCTTACAGCGATATGCTATAAGCCCTTGATTTTACTGGTGCCGAGACGCAGAATTGAACTGCGGACACGGGGATTTTCAGTCCCCTGCTCTACCGACTGAGCTATCTCGGCACGACTTGATCTAAAATTATATCAACGAGCGCTTATCAGGTCAAGACCAATTTCACGTCAAGACGTCTTTTTATCAGATTCCTCCATCTCGATATCGAGTTCCAGCGGTTCAAGCTCTAACTCTAATAATGGCTCCATTTCTTTGGCCTTAACCGGGGCTTCTTCTCCTGAATCGAAAGGAGTGCCTTGGTTTTCTGGCGTATCATCAAGCTGCATGTCGGACATTCTTTCCTCTATGGCCTGGGTCTCCCACAATGCATCCCTTTCAGGTTCACCCTCTTCAGAGATCTGTAGATCCGGTTCAAAGACAAACTCGTCTTCTATTTCGGTTTCAGGATCGGTTAGATCGAGTTCAGGTTCGAACTGGATGAATTCAGGTTGATCATCGGACAAATCGTCGAGTGAAATGGATAAGTCTTCAACAGCTTCACCCGTTCCCGCTTTCATCTCGGGTTCAGGCTCTGTGGGACCAGGTTCGGGTTTGAACTGGATGAGTTCAGGTTGATCATCGGACAAATCGTCGAGTGGGATCGATAAGTCTTCAACAGTTTCATCCATTCCTATTTCCATTTCAGGTTCAGGCTCTGTTGGAGCAGGTTCGGGTTTGAACTGGATAAGTTCAGGTTCATCATCGGAAAGGTTGTCAAGGGAAATCAGCAGTTCCTCGGCGCCCTCTGCTTGCTCCTCTAAGATCTCGGATTGTTCGATCATGGTGGTTTCATCGTCTGGAATGTTACTCGCTCCGGTCAAAGCGCCTAACAGAGAGAGGGAAGATGGCTTGTAGGATGGGAGATTCAACAGCTCCTTCTCATGGGTGAGATCATTTCCACATTTTGGGCAGGTTTGATTATAATCGAAGCTTATAAAACTGCATTTAGGGCATTTCATGGACGACTCCTTAATACGGATTTATTCAAGATATTACTGAATGAAGGAATTCTGTCCTGCTATTTGGAGGCATGCTCGCGGCCTGAAGCCTTCTTGCATTTCTTTAATGCATCTCTTGCCAGCCGGTCACAGCGCTCATTTTCAGGGTGCCCTTTATGTCCCCGTATCCACTTCCACTCGATTTGGTGTGGTTTGCTCAGATCCAGGATCTTTTCCCACAGATCTCTGTTCACGACCGGTTTTTTCTGAGAATTGATCCAATTTCGTCTGATCCATCCGGGTACCCACTCTGTCATTCCCCTCATTACATATTTTGAATCGGTATAAAGCTTCACCCTGCAGGGTCGTTTGAGTTGTCGGAGGGCCTCAATAACGGCCATCATTTCCATCCGGTTGTTGGTGGTGTCAAGCGCGCATCCGGAGATTTCCTTTGTGACGTCACCATATCTGAGCAGGGAGCCATACCCCCCCGGGCCAGGGTTTCCACTGCACGCCCCGTCTGTAAAAATCTCTACGATCTTACCATTTTTGACCGTCATATTGTCTCGGCGTATCAAGGCGGCCGCTGAAGATGAAGTTGTTATCAGATGTCTCAGGAGAACGGGGTTTAATTTCAGGTTCGAAGCAAATATTGTATTCCCAGCCTTTGACCTCTGCCCGACGGAAATGGGCAATAACGGCAAAATGGCATTATCTGCGTGCAACTCCCGTTGTTTCCTGATGAAATTTGTAGATAAGTACGTCTAACATTACCGTAAAATCAATATTTTCGACCAGACAACAATCAGGGACGCTTATCCTCGTGGGAGAAAAGTTGAGGATAGCATTCACATTGGCTTCCAGGA
>CAZACO010000449.1:0-4124 GCA_964483185.1 uncultured Desulfobacteraceae bacterium | reverse complement strand
ATCTCGATCCATGACTATTGGAGGCGTCATTTCAGCACCAAGCCGCCTCTCCTTTTCTTGTTCCGCAACATCGACCCGGCCGTCAGAGTCAAAAGGCAGAATGATGTATAGCAACCGCAAGATGTCAACTGGCTTTCGCTGCGCAAGTTCCAACGCCGCCTCAACGTACCGAACACGCTTTCCGGCATACTGGGGGTAACGTTCATTTGGGTTGCGCTCGATCAATCGCTCGAAGCGTGCCAGCGGAAAACGCTGTATCGAGTCATCGTCGTTAACAATAAACACCCATACGGTTATGCCCATAGTTCTCCAAGCTCCTCCTCTAACCTTAAAACGTTCTTGATCTGATTGCAGCTAACAGGCTCTTGACCTTTAATCAGATTTGCAGACTACCGCGAAGGCACGCTGCTCTCTTCTGTACCTGTCCCAATGTCCTGTTTCTTGAGTTGCTTGCGTTTCCGACGTTCTGCCTTCTTCTCTTGTATCCTGGCCATTTGTTCAATGCTTTTCACATTATCTGGCCTTGTTTTCCCAAAGCGTTTGAAATAAAACTGTTCTATAAAGACTGGGAAGGACGCCTTCCATGGCTCTTGGTTGTGATTGGCGATCTTGCCGAACTTCTTCGGGTTCATGCCGAGTTCCCTTGCCATCTGGATATGGACATGGGAAAGATGGTACTTGTTTCGGGCATTGATCCATGCCTGATATTTCTCCGGGATTTTCGCCTGCTTTGTCATACGCTAATGGAAATCTTATTCAGGAAGTTATTACAAATAAGAGCACTGTACTGGTTGTATATGCCATACGTTCAATAATCCTGTAAACGGTTTTAGTCATGTTTTCATAGTGGTTTGGTCTAAGTGTCTCCACTGGACAAACCTCAAATATCAAGTAAAAAGGAGTAATGTATGGCTCGCAAGAAAGCAATCAAAAAGGCACAGGCAAAGAAAACAACTAAGAAAGCATCAATACTAAAATCAACCCCAACCCGGAAGATACCGGCTGTAAAAAAACCCATGACCAAATCCGCCATGATCGAGGAAATAGCTCAGAATACAGACCTGAACAAAAAACAGGTCTCATCCGTTTTCGATGAGCTGGCGATCCTCATTGAGCGTCATATCAGGAAACGCGCCCCTAGTCAATTCACACAAACGGGAGAAAAACTACAGCGAGCACCAGGGCGGTAAGCCAAAGACCATTCCTTTTTTCCATCACAAACACCTCGTTTACATTATATTAATGACTATACGACAGTTTAAAAGCATTTTATATGACATAAATGGATATGTTAAGAAAATATTCTTTTGTGGAATAATTCCTTATGAAATGCTAATATTTAATAATTATGAAGACTCAAAACCTCTCAAAGGAGTACCTACAGGAACTCGGTCACAGACTTAAGATCATCCGGACTTTTCTAAAGCTGGATCAGAGAAAAGTGTCTGAACTGATGAAAACGGGCCAATCACAAATCTCAAAGATAGAATTGGGGCGCTCAGCGCCTACTCTGTTCCAATTGCGGGTAATCAAGAAGCTTGCTGATGAGGATGATTATTTTCGTGAAAACCTGACCTGGGAGTGGATCCTGGAAGGAAAAGGGAAGGGGATCATTGGGTGAAAAACTCAATTTTTTTGCGGAAACATTTTGGGTGCAATTTGCTGTTTCAGCAGGTTAGGTATTGCTATAGAAACCGTGGATCAAAACTCCTCAATTTTGCCCGCGATAAACTGCGCTGTCCCTCAAAGACTTTGGTTGAATGCACCCCATATGCACCCCCCCAACAAAAAAGGACTTAACCGAAACCGGATAAGTCCTTGATATTACTGGTGCGCCCAGCAAGATTCGAACTTGCGACCTACGGATTCGTAGTCCGTCACTCTATCCAACTGAGCTATGGGCGCAAACAAAATAAACAATATATATAGCAGGGATTAAGTCATTTTGCAATTACCTATTCTAAGGATGAGGAGGCTTTTTTCAAGCATACAGCGTTATGATCCTTTTGATGATATCAGTGGTTGAGAACCCGGTCACGAATCGGATACGTTTGACCTTCCCTCCCGCGTTTTTGACCACATCGGAGCCGATAATCTCGTCTTCGGCCCAGTCGCCCCCCTTGACAAGGATATCGGGCAGCAGATCCTGTATCACTCTAAGAGGGTTGTCCTCGTCAAAGACCAAGACCAGATCCACGCATTCGAGGGCAGCGACCAGCTCGGCCCTCGCCTGCTCTTCAAGGATAGGCCGTTTCGGCCCTTTGATGATTCGGACAGAGGCATCGCTGTTGATTGCGACCACCAGAACGTCTCCTAATTTCTTTGCTGCAGACAGATACCGGGTGTGGCCGGGATGGAGAATGTCAAAGCAGCCGTTAGTGAACACCACCTGTTTTCCCAACGCTTTTAGACGGTTGCATTCGTCTCTTGCTGCTTCAAGGGTCTTTATCTTGTCAAGGTAGGTATTCATTGTACAAGCCTATGAAACTGGAGACGTGAAACGTGATGAGGAAAGGTGAAAGTGGAAACTTTGAATCCCGCCCCGGCGGGAAAACCTCATTCCTGCTCACTGACCTCTGACCTCTGACCACCGACCCCTGACTACCGGCTATCTGCCCGCCCGTGCCAGGCTTACACCGAAAACCTTTACTGCTCCCCCCTTTTTGAGTACCCGGGCGCATTCGTTGAGGGTGTTTCCCGTAGTGACCACGTCATCCACCAGGAGGATGGTCTTCCCCTTGACGGCCTCCTGGTGTTTTAACTGAAAGGCCTTACGGACGTTTTTCTGTCTCTCTTTTTTTGCGAGGCCTGTCTGGGGTGGGGTATATCTTACCCTCCTCAGGGAGAGAAAGTCCAGATCGAGTTGAAGCCTCCGGGCCACATGTCTTGCCAGGAGGAGGCTCTGGTTGAAGCCCCTTTCCCGTATCCTTTTGGGATGGAGCGGAACCGGCATGATCAAAACCGGCCCTGATCTGTCAAACCGCTTTTCCGTAAATCGGGCCAGGAGGGGGCCTAAGGCATCGGCCAAAAAACCCTTGGACCCATACTTGAGACGGTGGATCGCCTTCAGGATCGCCCCTTCGTAACGATAAGGGGCCCATGCGGCCTCATAAAACGGCCTTTTTCTCAGGCAGTCCTCGCAGATATGATCCTCCTTGACCTCTGAAGGGAAGGGCTGCCCGCATATAGGACACAAGGGCGAGGCAATGGTACGGAAATCGGCCATGCAGGCCGGGCAGAATGAAAGTGACCCGGTCTCTTTCACAAGGGGTCCTTTCCACAGAAACCGGCTGCAGATGGTGCATCTCGGGGGGTAGATGATATCGGCTAAGTATCTAAACAGGTTCATGTTTTTGGCACCAGGCCGATGTTTTTGCCACGGATAGCGGTTCGGGACTGCCTGACAAATTCCTCAAATGAACACTCCCGATCAATTCCCCGGCAGGCCCATTTTGCCATCTCCCAGGTCTCCCGGTCATGGATGTTGGCAGGGTAGTAGGGCCACAGGGTGCAGCGGGCCGGCTTGACCGGATGGATCTGGCACCCTTTCCCTCTCTTGTAAAATATGCAGAAATCGTCCTCCCCGGTTTTCACGTAAATGCGGCCGTTTCTCTCTTCACAGAACCGGGCCAGGAAGTCTTCCGTGGGGATGCCCAGGAACTGGGAGATCCTCTTTTTCTCTTCTTCCTCGAGAAAGATGCCGCCTTCCCCGTAGCAGCAATCCCCGCACATTTTACATTCGAATGCCTTCATGAGAAGTGCCCAACGTTTACCCCGATAAATGCGAAGCTATTTATCTGAGGTGATCTAAAGTGACTAAAGTACCTAACGTGCCTAACGTTAACGGCAGTCTCTGACGTTGTCAATATCATTCGCGCGTCTTTCTCCCAGGAAAGAATGACCTACATTCCAGAGGACTCAAAGATCATCTACCGATCTGAGGGCTCACGCAAAAACGGGAAGATTGTTGACTCCCCAAAATGGATCGTCCCGCCGGGGCCGTCATTTTTAGCCAGCTATTTTTCTCCACAATCCCGCCTCAGATCCCGCCATATGGTAATGAAAAGATTCTAACGCGGATAGCCGCAACCAAAAATTTATCACACAGAGACACAAAGCACACA
>CAZACO010000448.1:0-4126 GCA_964483185.1 uncultured Desulfobacteraceae bacterium | reverse complement strand
CTTCTGGCTCTTTTTCCACTCATCGACTATTTCCCTGGTTCTTTTGAGCAAGTCCTGGGCAACTGGTCCTCCTTCTTTCACCCATTTCTCAACAATGGGCTTTCCCATCTCTTTCACTTTCTCCCAATCCTTGGTAGTAATATCAACATATTTTACTCCATGTTTGATCATCTTTTCCCGGCCCGATTGCTGCATAGAATATACCGCGGGCCATACCCATTCGATAGCATTGGCTGCTGCTTCCCTGACTATTCGCTGTACATCAGGGGGAAGCGCCTCAAAATCCTGTCTGTTGACGGTCCATTGGAACTGGTGGCCGTCAAAATTCATGGCGTAAACATACTCTGTTACCTCCCAGAATTTTCCCGATGCGAACCAGGCATCGGTCCCGAAGCTCGCATCCACTGTACCACTGGCCATAGCCGAGTATACCTCAGGGGTGGCTATAGATACTGATCCGGCACCCAAAGCCTTGGAAAGGGAAACCTCATTGGGTCCTGATGCCCTTATCTTCAGGCCCTTGAGATCCTCAATGGAATCCACCCTCTTTTTGTGCAGGCCGATCACCCTGGAGTCGGCCTGGAAGCCTCCCAGATAGACCTGATTGTACTTCTCCAACAACACCTTTTCGTATAAAGGGGTCAATTCCTTATAAATCCTCTGCCTTAACTCCTTGTTATATGGCACCAGACCGGGAAGCTCCATGATATCAGCCAAGGGAAATTCACCATGTGTGAACGCACCAAGTAATTCCCCCATATTCATCAATCCGTCTCTGACTGCGGATACCGTTTTTGGAATGGGAAGTCCCAAACCCCCGCTCGGCTGCACCTCTATCCGTAATTTTCCGTTAGTTCTCTCCTTGACCTCCTTGCCGAAACGCAAAAGCCCCTGGCAAGGATAAAGGCCCTGGGGCGCACAGCTCTGGGTGCGCCACACCGTCTCTTTCATGTCTTTCACTGATTTCGGGGCGGAAAATCCACTGTTCGCCTGCAATGAAAAAAAAGTCACCAATGCAAGAACAAGTATTCCCTTTAAAGTTGGTTTTAGGTTTTTCATCGAATCCCTCCTTGTATTATTTTTTAGATTAGAGCAACTCTTGTTTTTAACAACCTTTGTAATTATCTATGACCTGGATTTTGCACGAATGTAACCGTTTGCGTTTAGAGGTGAAATTTTTTATCCGCCTTCTTCACACTGAGCATGTTCTAAAACGTATCGCTCTGACCTTTTGACAGGTCAATACTCGCAATAATCGGTCAGTCGAGTTTTAGCTTTTTTTCATGTAGTTTCAGCATGATACAATCCGTGCAAGATTGAGGTATGAATCTATCCCCCCTCTTGCCTTAGCGCCAAAGGAAGCCCCAAAAAGAAATCCAGCGGTCATCCCTGTTTTTCAATCTTTTCCATTTCCTCACGAATCAACTCCCGTTTTCAATGTCTCAGCCTTACCGCTTTTTGGCAACTCTTCCATCACCGCCACCATGGGTCTCAACAGATTCGGGCCATTCTCTTTGAATTTTTCTTTATCACCTCCTTTTTTGGATAAAAGCATATCCGTTTTGAATTAAAGATTTCCTATTACTCCCTTTCCAATGATTATAGGACGTTGACATCTCCATTCCCAGGACCTGCTTTTGCTCTGGCATGATATTACGTTCCACGCACGGATTATATGGAGCAGAAATATCTTGCTATTCAATTCGTCTGCATGTGGGGACCGCTGCCTTTCGTTACCGTGAGGAACTCCACTTATTCTGTAAGCAAATTACCTACCACGCCATCCATCCGCCATCCACGCTCAGGACCGATCCGTGTACATAATCGGATGCTGGAGAAGCCAGATATACCGCAGCTGCAGCGATGTCATCAGGGTCTCCCCATCGGCCCGCCGGAGTCCTCCCGAGAATGGCTTTAGAGCGGCCGGGGTCTTTCATCAGGGGCTCAATGAATTCTGTAGCGATATAGCCGGGAGCGATCGCATTGACATTGACGCCCTGGCCGGACCACTCATTGGCCAGTGCCTTGGTGATCCCCGCAACCCCATGTTTTGCTGCTGAATAGGCGACGATGTTGATTCCGCCCTGGAAGGTAAGGACCGAGGCAATGTTGATGATTTTGCCCTTTCCCTTTTCCAGCATGATCCGACCCGCCGCCTGAGCCAGGATAAAAGAGGCACTCAAATCAATCTCCAGGGTGGCATCCCAGTCTGATTCCGGAAAGTCCTTTGCCGGAGATCTCGGGCAAATCCCGGAGCTGTTGATCAGGATGTTCACATCTCCCATCTTTTCCATCACTGCGGGGATAACGGCCTTTGTCTCTTCTCTCCTGGTGAGGTCTGCCGTGTGGTGCACGTATCGTCGTCCAAGGGAAAGGACCGACCGCTCGATCTCCTGATGCGGGGTTCGGCTGACCACCGCAATGTCGGCCCCTGCCTCGGCAAGGGCAAGGGCAATCGCCTTTCCGATCCCCTTGGTGCCCCCGGTTACCACAGCTACCTGGTCTTCAATTCGGAATCTGTCTAAGATCATCTAACTGCCTCCTCTTCCACATTGAGTTCTCTGCATTTCAGTGGGAATTTCCTGTCAGGAGACCATATTTTTCGATGTTTTCATCTGCGAGTGCCTGAATCATCATAATTTCTTCTTTTGAACCCTCGCCGGAAAACAGGTGCCTGAACCGTTTTTGAGATTTCAGGTATTCCTCCACGGGGATCTTTTTCTTAATCTTTCGAACCGTTGTAATTTTTCCAGCCTCCATCTCAAAAAGAGGCACAAGGCCGGAGGCCACGCCCAGCCGAGCGACTTCCAGGGTCTGGTCTGAAGCAAACCCCCATACGGAGGGGCATGTGGTGTCGATCTGGATGTATCGGGGCCCACGAAAGCCCATGGCCTTCTTCACTTTTTTCTGGAGATCCTTGAGATAGGCTACGGAGGCCGTTGCCACATAAGGGACCCCATGTGCTGCAATGATCACAGGGAGATCTTTTTTTCTCTGAATCTTGCCTGCAGATTGCTTGCCGGCCGGGTCCGTACTGGTTGATGAATAGAGAGGGCTTGCACTGCTGCGCTGTCCCCCGGTGTTCATATAGGCGCCGTTATCCACACAGATGTAAAGGACGTCATCCGCTCTCTCGAGCATCCCGGACAGGGCGCCGAATCCGATATCAAATGTGGAGCCGTCTCCACCGATGGCAATGACCCGCTCCGTATCCCGTTTCTGTGCGGCCAATGCGGCCACGACGCCGGTCGCAATGGCCGGGCCGTTTTCAAAAAGATGATGGATCCACGGGACACGCCAGGGCGAATATCCGTAAGGAGACGAAAATGTTTCAAGACACCCTGTCGGGGTGACGACAACGACATTTTTGCCGGTGGCTCTCAGGATGTGTCTCACCGCTATGGCCATGCCGCAGCCGTGGCACGCCCTGTGCCCTGAGGCAAACAGATTGTCCTCGACCCTAAGCTCTCGCGCATTCATAATAAGCCTCCCTTTGACAAAATCGTTGGATCGAGGCCTACCCAGTAAGCTTCTTGAATGTGGGCTCCCGAACTGGATGCCCCCTCCATTTTCTCGACCATATGGCGGATCCTATCCACGTTTACTTCACGGCCTCCCAGACCTGCAATGAGATCCAAAACCTGGGGCGCATCCGGCCTCCCGTAGAGTTTTGCCTTTAGATCCATGCCCACCGCGCCCTCACTGCCCATGGAAATATCGGCCTCCATGACCCCTACGACCTTGGTCCCTTTTATGGCCTCCCAGATGTCTTCGTGGGGAAAAGGCCTGTAGCAGCGAATCTTAACCAACCCGACCCTTTTTCCCTCCGTACGAAGCTGGTCTATTGCTTCCTTTGCAGTGCCCGCCATAGAACCGATGGCCAGGAGGACCATTTCGGCATCTTCGGTGCGATAAGCCTCGATGAGACCGCCATGATCCCGGCCTGTGATATGAGCAAGTTCTGAAAATATCTCTTTGATCCTGTTTTTACCGGTCGCCATGGCATGGTGGATGGCGTACTTGAACTCCATGAGGACATCCTCTTCAGCGTAGGACCCCCAGGTTTTGGGATCGCTGGGATTCAGGTAATTGGCGGGCCTGAAGGGGGGAAGAAAACGATCCACAT
>CAZACO010000447.1:0-4132 GCA_964483185.1 uncultured Desulfobacteraceae bacterium | reverse complement strand
CCATGTACAAAATCTCAGCCCCATCTTTTGACAAGACCGGTGACGGGATGGCCATGTGTTTCAGGGCCGGGGCTGAATTTGTCGATATGGAGATGGTCCAGTTCCACCCCACCGGCCTGGTTGCCGGACGATCCCGCCTGAACGGCAGTCTCCTTGAAGAAGGGCTCAGGGGTTCCGGCGCCAGGCTCTATAACGGTCTGGGTGAACGGTTTATGGAACGATACGATCCTGAGCGTCTGGAAAGATCGACCCGGGATCGCGTGGCGCGCTCCAGTTTCATGGAAATCATGGCCGGCAGGGGGACAGAAAACAACGCCGTATATCTGGATGCAAGCCATCTGGGGGCCGAATTTGTTGAGGAAAAATTCCCGGGCATGGTGGAACGGGTAAAAGATATCGGAAAAGATCTGGCCAGAGAAAAGGTCGAGGTGACCCCCACAGCGCATTACCAGATGGGGGGCGTCAGGATAGATACCGACTGCCAGAGCAATTTGAAAGGGTTGCTGGTATGCGGCGAAGACTCGGGCGGGGTTCATGGTGCCAATAGACTGGGTGGGAACGGGATATGCGATTCAACGGTATACGGCCGAAGGGCCGGAGACGTGGCAGCGGCCCTGGCATTCGAAGAAGACATGCACCCCTATCAGGAAACCGAGGCCGAAAAAATGAGGATGCGCTGGCTAAAGCCCTTTTTGCGAGACTCGGGAGAGAATGTCTATGAGATTCGGGACGAAATTGAAGATCTCATGTGGGGAAAGGCCGGGCTGGTCCGTACCGGTACCCAACTGACAGAGGCCGCGGATCGCCTGGAGGAACTCCTGGAAAAGATTGACAGCGCCAATGTAACAGACAGATATCTGGCTCAATACAATATGGAATGGAACAATATTATCGATGTGACCAACCTGATTACCGTATGCAGGATGGTTGTCAATTCGGCCCGCTGCAGGGAGGAGAGCCGGGGCGCCCACTACAGAGAGGATTTTCCGGAGACCGATAACGAAAAGTGGCTAAAGAATATCTATCAGAGAAAGGGGGATGGATTTGAGCTGGAGTTGACGCAAAAGCCTGTTGTCCTGAATCGTTTCAAAAGGGAAGAGATAGAAGACCAATTTTTTGAGCGAGTCAAGAAATAACCATTGCATGATCGCTTACCGCGGGGTTCAAGGATGCTCACCGCCCCTTGAAAACGGGTTTTCGGTTTTCGAGGAGCGCGGCGATACCTTCCTTTGCATCCGCCATTTCAAAGGTGCGGGACTGGTAAAGGGAATCTATCTCTGCGGCGTCGCGGGGATCCCATTGGATGCCGCGGTAGACGGCCTGTTTGATCATCTTGACGGCCACTGGCGCGGATAGGGCAATCTCCTCTGCCAGTTCCCAGGCCTTTCCAACCACCTGATCTCCCTCCACGGCATAGTTTGCGAGCCCGATTTCGGCCGCTTTTTCACCGGTTATCAATCGGCCGGTGAAGAGGAGTTCATTGGCTAAGGGGAGCCCCACGATCCTGGGGAGCATATAGGATACAGCCATTCCCGAATGCAGGCCGAGCCGTGCAAAATTGGCCCCATATTTTGAATGCCGATTGGCAATGCGCATGTCGCAGATGAGCGCCAGCCCGAACCCGCCGCCGATGGCATGGCCGTTCATGGCGGCGATGGTCGGTATCTCAAGTTTCCCAATGGCAAGAAACGGTGCATAGGCATCCAAGAGGATCTGATGGGGCAGCCGGTCCCTTTTATCAAAAAGACCGCTTTTGAAGTCAGCGCCGGAGCAGAAGGAACTCCCGCTGCCGGTGATGATGAGACATCGAAGGTCCCGGTTTTTTTCTGCCTCACCTACCACATCACGAAAGGCAGGCATGGTTTCCTCATCCATGCTGTTCCGATTATCGGGCCGGTTGAGGGTAATCTGGGCAATGGTGCCTCTTATTTCATACAGAATCGGTGCATCTGACATGTTAGACTCCTTTGGGCAATATCTGTCCCTACATTTTTACCTTATCGGTCCGGGCCCTCAGCAGGTTCAAAATCCCGTGTTAAGGGAAGCAATCCTCTGGTGAAACCGGTCCTTTTCCTCGGCCAAATAGTCGATCCATTCCGGATCTGCCTTCAGATTGGGCACAACGGCTGAGCCGGATATTCCTTGATTCTTTAACTGTTCCCTCAAGACCGATTCACGATCGGCGCGCTTCTTCTCCCGATCCTGCCGGTACTGCAAGAGGAGTCCTTCGACAGGCTCTGTGTCGAACACCGCCACATGCGCCAGGATGTCTAAAAGCGCGCGGTTGTCTCCATCCAGTACCATCCGCTCCAGGCATTCTCTTCTGAGGGATTCCATGGCGACCTCATGACGGTCATCACCGAGGGCCTCAATCTCTGACTGGAGACGCTCCTCGTTGACGACGCCGTCCAGATACCTCTGCAGCAGCCCCCTTATCTTCCCCTCCACCTCACGTCTCATGAACGCTGCTCTGTCCTCGTCTGTCACCTGCACACCCTTGGCCTTTTCCATGATGATGTCAAGGGTGCTCCTGATCTCTCCCATCGGATTGACGACCTCCTTGATCTATTATTGTGTCAGCTTAATATTCAGCAGATAAAACCCTTACGGGTGAATTCCATATTCGGAGTTCAGGCGTCAGCCTTTTATATAAACCCACTCTTCGATGGTTGCAACAAGACCTAACCGGACTTCCCCAACGCCTCCATGACCCGATCGTGCAGCACAGGCCGGAAGGCCCGGATCTTCTCGTTCTTCCGTGTGGGATGTATCCGGTTGGTTAATAGAATAACGATAACATCCTGCTCCAAATCCATCCAGACAGATGTACCGGTAAATCCCAGATGCCCCACACTCCTCCCTGAAAAATGCCTTCCGGCACTGGAATTTTCAGGTGAGGGGGTATCCCACCCCAAGGCCCAGGTGCTGCCGTCCACAAGGTCCTGTCTTGAAAAAAAGGCCCTGACGGTTTCCGGTCTAAGATAATCCCCCCGCTTCCCGCGCCAGTGCTCCCTTAATAGATTCGTCAGGGTATAAACCTCCCCTGCCGTCCCGAACAGTCCGGCATGACCTGAATACCCGCCAAGGACATATGCGTTCTCATCATGGACATCTCCCTGGAGGACCCTTTTTCGCCACTGGCAGTCCTCGGTTGCCGCAAAATGATTTTGGCTGAATTGGCCAGGAAGATCCCTGGTCAAGAAAAACGTTTTTTCGAGCGATAAGGGATCATAGAATTCCTGATTAAGAAACCGGGGCAGGACAACCCCGGCCGTTTCTTCAATCACCCACTCGAGCAGCATAAATCCGAGGTCGCTGTACAGGTTTGATGTGCCAGGCGGGTATGCGAGCGGAAGGTTCAGCAACTGATCTCTCAGTATGGCTCTTCTGTCTCCCGGAGCGATATGATCCAGATCGAGATAAAACGGCATCCAGTCGACAAACCCGGCAGAATGGCTCAGCAGGAGCCGCGGGGTAATCCTCTTTTTGTCTTGCGGCACGGTTTTTTGAAGCAGCGTTTCAATGGGGCCATCCAGCCCGATCTTACCGGTATCGACCAGCTTCATCATCGCCAAGGTTGTGGCCAACGGTTTCGTCAGGGAGGCCAGGTCAAATATCGTGTCCTTTTCCATGGGAACGGCGTGGGGAACAAGGGTGCGGTTCCCGCATTCCCGGAAAAAACGTATCACACCCCCCCGCGCCACCAGAAGCACCGCACCAGGATAGGTCCCTTCCGTTATCCCGTTATCCAGCAATGCCTTTACACGATCTTTCAGCATAATGAATCTACCGAAGCTTCGCCCCGATTCCGGTACTGATCATTTCCTTTAGCCCCGAAGAGGGGGTCTCCTGTTGGACAAACCCGTGCTTCCCCTTTTGACTTTCCCCTATTTGTTACTTAATTGCTCAGCCTCGTCGCCCTCTTCCCCCGCATCTCATTGTTTTTTCTTAGAAGGTCAATTCTGCCCTCAAGATAGGGGTTCTAAGGATCAGAATACTCGCTGATTATATATATTATGCCGGTGTCATCAAGCCGTTGGCTCGGTCCCAATTCACGATTCAGAACCCTTCGGCAAACCGCATTCTAAAACCGGCATGTAGTCCCTAACGTTGCAAAAGTCGAGGATGCCGC
>CAZACO010000446.1:1843-4138 GCA_964483185.1 uncultured Desulfobacteraceae bacterium | reverse complement strand
AGGAAGGCATTAAAACAAGAAGTTATGACAGGGTTACACGATGGGCGGGATATACCAACGTGGTTCTTGTGTCAACGGGCAGAGGAATCGACTCAATGGACCCCTTTAATATGGAAGCCCCCGGGTCAAACCAGCCCCAAGGCTGTATGGATCACCTGAAAGGTCTGCGTTTCCCCCGAGACAACGAGAATGACTTCCATGATTTCCTCAAAGCAAATGAGGCGTTCAGCGGGTTATGCGGGGGTGGCTATCGGTTATCCCAAAACATCACCGACTTGGCTCCGGCAAATGAACCGGCTGACAATATGTTGCCTTCTATCAGACCGCGTCGGGAGTAATACGGAACTCTCAGTTCCGGTAATAACCGGACAGGAACTGCCGATTCATCTTTCCAAATTAGTGTAGCATTTCAATAAGTTGAAGTATACGAAAAATACTTTCGAAGATCAGACATTCCTCTAAAAGGCCTCTTCTCTGGAACCACACGTTCCTGCCAGCGTCTACTCCATGGAAAAAGTTTAGTAAATTCAAATAGATGTGAATATGGTATAGACCTTGCTGTGTGTGGAGGTAGCGGTGTAAAGCTCAGCGGCAGACAGCTGGTGAGCGCCTGGTTGTTTTCCCGGGAGGACGAGAAAAAATTGAGAAAAACAATGATGGGAAACAACGTTTATGGGCTGCCGGTCCTCAAAACGGCAAGCTGGTGGATATCCTTAAGAGAGGAAGCTCTTGAGGCCGCATGTTGTCGCCCTCCACAGAATGGAGCGGATGCTGACAAAAGGAGAGGTTCATGAAGAAGGGCAAAATTCTTTCTCTGTTTTTTCGATTCCCGTGCATACTGTTGTTCCTCGCCGGATGCTCCCACGGAGACAGCAGTGCCCCCACTTACGGCAGCACCATCGCCAGAATGACAACCTACATCCAGGACCACATGGCCCAGAATCAGGTCACGGGCCTTTCCATCGCCCTGGTGGATGGCCAGCGGGTGGTCTGGGCCAGGGGGTTCGGGTATGCAAACAAGGAGGCAGGTGTCCTGGCCGGTGCCGACACCATCTATGAGATCGGGTCCCTTTCCAAGACCTTTGCGGCCATGGCCGTCATGCGGCTGGTGGAAGAGGGGCGAATCGACCTGGACCAGCCGCTGTCCACCTATGTTCCGGCGTTTTCCATCCTTCAGCGATTCCCGGAATCAGGTCCCATCACGATCCGCTCCATCCTCACCCACCACTCGGGGATCCCGGGGGACCTCTTCAACGGGGCATTTACGGAAGGCGGTCCTTTTGATTATGACACCTGGCTGCTGGAGTACCTCCGAAATGAGGTTACTTCTGCACCTGTGAACGCTGTTCTCGCCTATTCCAATTCAGCGGTGGAGCTGCTCCATCCTGTTATCGAAAACGTCGCTCCCGGGGGGTTCAAGGCATATGCCAACGACCTTTTCGACCGGATGGGGATGGCCAACACCTCATACGAACTGGACGAGAGGATCCCCCTTGAGAGGCTCTCAAAGGGCTATAGCGGCGGAGTCGCGCTCCCTTTCCTTTACGGGAACCTTAGTACGGCCGGGTCGATCCGATCCAGCGTCAGGGATATGGCCCAATATATCAAGACGATCCATGCGGCCGGCGCCGGCCCCGGCGGGCAGGTTCTCAGCCGCGCCAGCCTCGAAGAGATGTTCACTCGCCAGAACGGCGATGTGCCACTCGACTTCGACTTCCCGATCGGCCTCACGTGGTTCCTGGCGCCGCCCGATTACTATGGGGGCCTGAGAGTGCAACACGAAGGGGCCACCGCATGGTTCCATGCCATGATCCGGATCCTTTACGACCACCAGTTGGGGGTGATCGTTCTCTCCAACACATCTGCCTCCGACGTTGAAGAGATCGCCGTAAAGACCCTTGAATATGCACTCCAGGAAAAAGAGGGGATCACACGGCCCCCGGACCCCGTGCCCCCCTTCTCTTCCCCTGACACCTCATGGACCCAGGATCGGCTTGAGGCACTGGCCGGCACCTATGTCATGGGCACCGGCGGAATGAATTTCGGAACGGTCCGTGTCCGGGTGGAGAAGGATGGACTTTTTGTAGAAGGGCAGCCGGACCGGTGGATTCCAAGGCAGAACGGCTATTTCTCCCTGCCCGGGGATAACCCTGCCGAATCTCAGAGAATGCAGTACCGATTCCACACGGTGGCAGGCAGGTTTGTTATCTCCTACCTTACGGACGGTTTGGAATTCTTGCACGCGGAACGCTATGAGCAGGGGACCATTTCCGATGCCTGGATCAGCCGCCAGGG
>CAZACO010000446.1:0-1743 GCA_964483185.1 uncultured Desulfobacteraceae bacterium | reverse complement strand
ACGCGGAACGCTATGAGCAGGGGACCATTTCCGATGCCTGGATCAGCCGCCAGGGCGCCTACACGGCGACCAATATCAACCCTGGGAGTGAACTCTGGCCCGGGACCAACACCCTTGCCCTCGAGGTGGGGTCTGACCAAATCCTCCGTCTCAAGGGGACTCTCCGGGGAAACATCCCCATCAAACCCCTTACCGACACGCTCGCCATCATTGGAGGGATCGGCCGAAACAGGGGCGAAAGCGTCCGTGTGGTGACCGTGGATGGCGAGGAACAGATCGAACTCTGGGGTTTCAGGTACAAGAGGACCCTGGAGACCGTTGAGACCTTTGAAGGCGGAACCCTCTACCGGACCACGGGGGCAGGCGGCGCAGGCCGATTCAACGTGGTCCAGCTCAACGGCGACTGGCGACAGATGGGGAGACAGTACGGGTATCTGTTAACAGATCAGATGGGTGACTTCTATGACCTGGCCGTCGCCCGACTCCTGGCAGATGGTAAGACGTACGAGGATCTGAGGCTATTGGGGCAAGGGCTCTACGACAAGCAGTTTGCCTGCGTCAGGGAACTCATCGACGGCATGGCCGAGACATCCGGCATGTCGCCGGAAAAGCAGAAGATCGTGGCGAGCCTCATGGGAGGGCTTTTCGGTTGCTCCAGTATGGACGCATGGGGTGAATACACCGGGCAAGGCGCCCTGGTGGTCGGGAGGAACTGGGACACGGAAAGGGGACCTTTTGACGGTTACGGCCGGTTCCTGACCGTCGTGGTCTACAATCTCCCCACGCCGCTAAACAGCGTGGCAGACATCAACTATGTGGGCTCGCTCTCCATGCAGACCGGCATGAACAGCAAGGGGATATTTCTCGATCTTCAGAGTGGCACGTCGTCCGACCCTCAGTCATACGCAGACAGGACCCCCGGCGCCTTCCAGCTCTTTTCTTTCCTGCTGAACGCCTCTTCCCCAAAGGAGATCTCTGCGTTGTTCCGGTCGACCCCTGCCAACATGGGGCTCATCATCAACGGGGCATTTGGTGCAAGCCTGCCCTCACTTAATACGGCCTCTGTGTACGAGTGGGCCACTTACGATATGAAACAAAGAGAAGGGAATGGGCTGCTCGCATCCTCCAATTACTTTATCGACCCATCCTGGGAAAACTTGCCCCCGGTCCCGGACGGACTTGCGGGCGGTTTCAGCAAGGAACGGCTCGCGAACCTGCTGGAAAGGGGCGAGCAGTACAAGGGATCCATGGATGCGTCTGCCATGATGGAGATCTTCGATACCACCATTCCCAATGGGGGCCCCACCTTCCCCGACGACAGCCCAATAGCGACAACCTACCAGATGGTGGCCGTACCGGCCAACAACACCCTCTGGTTGAAGGCTCGGGACTACTCGGGATGGGAAAGGATGGACCTGAAACCGCTCTTCTTGCCTTGAGATGGTGAATCGTTCACGATTACCGAAACTCAAGAAAAAGCTGAAAGAAAAGGCCACAGTGAGGTGGTATCTCCATGTTCCCAAAGATACGTGCCGCTGCGCGGAAGTAATGATTTCCTATAGTTGTGCTGTCAGTCTGCTTGTGTTGAATTGGCACCTCGACGGGTGAACCTTTGTTCTGGTAGTGTTTCCTTTTTCAATGCCTTCAAAATCAACCCCTCTGTAGTAGCGGAACTGCGGTTTCCGTAAATCCCGCCAGTATAAGTCATTACAAGATAACTATGTATCTGCTGGATATAGAAGG
>CAZACO010000445.1:0-4147 GCA_964483185.1 uncultured Desulfobacteraceae bacterium | reverse complement strand
GACCGGCTTCTGTTCGAGGCTGTACCGGATAAAGATGACCCCTTGTCTCCTGGCCTCCCTGTAAAGCGCTTCCCTCTGGCCATAGGTGCGGATATCCCGGTAGAGGACATATATGTCTGTTTCCGGGTTCATTTTTTTCAATTGAAGGGCGGATTTCATGGTGTGGGTGCAACATACCTTTGAGCAATAAGGCCTTTCGGGTTCCCTTGAGCCCACGCACTGGATAAAGACCGCGGTTTTTGCCCCGGTCACCTGCGTGTCTTCCTTTTTTATGGCCGCATCCAATTCCAGGTGGGTCAGGACCTTTTTTTCTTCACCATACAGGTATTCCGTGGGCCTGTATTCTTCCGCGCCCACGGCCATGACCACGGCCCCGTGTCTGAGCGCTATATCAGAGCCGTTCTGTGAAACAGTTGTTTCAAAGTTCCCTACAAATCCATCAGACGCCTTGATGGTGGATCCGGTGTAGATCTCGATGAGGGAGTGTGCTTCCACTTCTTTGACCATACCTTTAAGGTGCTCGGAAACATCTTCTCCCTGGGAGGTGTCAATAAGTTTCAGGGCATTTCCGCCCAATTCATCTGACTGTTCGACTAAATAGGTATGATACCCCTGGTCGGCCAGACCGAGGGCAGCGGTCATACCGGCGATGCCCCCGCCGATCACAAGGGCCTTGTTGTCCACTGAAATAGATGGCTGGGGCAGGGGCTGTATCAACTGGGCCCTGGCAACGGCCATGCGTACCAGATCCATCGATTTTTCCGTGGCCTTTTCTTTTTCTTTGGAATGGACCCATGAACACTGGTTTCGGATATTGGCCATCTCAAAGAGGTATTTGTTCAACCCTGCATCCCTGAGCGTTTCCTGGAACAGGGGCTCATGGGTGATGGGGGTACAGGCTGCAACAACGACCCGGTTCAACCCCTCTTTTTGAATAACCTCTCTCAGCTTGTCCTGGGTATCCTGGGAACATGTAAACAGGTTCTCTTCCACATAGGTAACGCCCGGCAGCGTACGTGCGTATTCAGCCACTTTCGGCACATCCACGGTGCCTCCGATATTGGTGCCGCAGTTGCACACAAACACACCGATGCGGGGTTCTTCGGAGGTCACATCCCTTTCTTCGGGGTGGGTCTTTTCCTTGACCAGTGTACCCCGGGCGGCAGAGAGGTCTCCCTTGGCATCACAGGCCGCGGCGCTCGACTCCATGACGGAGTAGGGGATGTCTTTCGGCTCCTGAAAGGCGCCGCACACATAGATCCCCTCTCGGGAGGTGGCAACCGGACGGAAGCTACCGGTCTTGACAAAGTGATCCTCATCTAATTCAATGTTCAGGCGTTCCGCCATGTCCACAAGAGATGTGGGGGTTTCCAGACCCACTGAAAGCACGATCATGTCAAATGTCTCGGTCTGGATGTGGCCCTTCTCATCGGCATATTGGATGATGAGATCATCGGTTTCGGGGTCTTCGTCAATGGTATGAATCCTGGAGCGAAGGAACCGGACCCCGGCCTCATCCTTGGCACGGTTGTAATAACGGTCAAAGTCCTTTCCATGGGTGCGCATATCCATAAAAAAGATGGCCGTATCCAGGTCTCCGCCGGCATGCTCCTTGGCAATTACGGCCTCCTTGATGGCATACATACAGCAGACAGAGGAGCAATAAGCGTGGTCGCATTGGTTGATGTCTCTGGAGCCGACGCATTGGAAAAAGGCTATTTTTCGTGGTTCCTTTTCGTCCGATGGACGCGACAAATGGCCCTGAAAAGGTCCTGTGGCGCTCAGGATGCGCTCAAACTCCATGCTGGTCACCACATTCGGAAAGGCCGCATACTGATACGTATCGAACCGGCTCGGATCAAATGGTTCAAAGCCCGGCGCCAATATGACAGACCCCACGTCGATGGAAACGGTCTGTTCCTTCTGCTGATGGGTTTCCAGGGTAACGGCCTGTGCCTTACATGCCTTTACGCACTCATAGCATTCACAACACCCCCCACAGTTGAGGCAACGGCCTGCCTCAGCCTTTGCCGAGTCCTCATCCACAAGGAGATTGACCTCGTCAAAACTGGAAAGCCGTTTTTCCACCGGGAGCGTGGGGGCTTTCATGCGGTTCATGGTGGGTTCATCATCCCGAGTCTCCAACCAGTTGGTGCCGATGGGGGGTTCTTCCTGCCATTCCGCGGGGAGTGTTTCACCCTGCAAATATTTGGCGATATAGCGGGCGGCTTTTTTTCCGGCGTCAACGGCCTCAATAACCGTTGCCGGTCCGGTAATCACATCCCCGCCGGCAAATATCCACGGGACACTGGTTTGCAGGGTCTCGGGATTAACCGTCAGGAGGTTCCATTTGGATATATCCACGTCCAGATCCTTCCCTAGAAATTCCAGGTCAGGTTCCTGTCCGATGGCCGGGATGATGTGTTCTGCTTCAATAAAGAACTCAGAGCCCTCGACCGGTACAGGCTTCCGCCTGCCCGTAGTATCGGGCTCGGTGAGACGGGTGCGAATACATTCAATACCCGTGACCTTCCCATTTTCACTGGCAATTCTTAAGGGGGCCACCAGAAAATTGATCTTTACGCCTTCTTTTTGAGCCTCCTCTATCTCCTCGGGTTCTGCCAACATCTCCGGAAGGGAACGGCGATAAATGATATGGGCCTCGTCCGCGCCCAATCGAAGCGCGACCCGGGCGCCGTCCAAAGCAGAATGGCCGCCGCCGATGATGACAGCCTTTCCGTCGAGCTCTTTCAGGTTTCCAAGATGGACATTCGTTAGAAAGGAGGTGACATCATACACCCCTTGAGCCTCCTCGCCCTGAATGCGAAGTTTCAGGCCCTTCCAGGCACCGGGGCCTAAGAAGACGGCCTTGGCGCCATGCGCTTTAAGCTCCTCAATGGTGATATCCTTGCCGATGGCTGTATCCGTATGGATCTCGATGCCGTAGCGTTTCAGATTCTCGATCTCTCTATCGATGACCGAACGGGGCAGACGATGTTCAGGGATGCCGTATCGCATCATGCCTCCGGCCTGGGGCATGGCCTCGTACACACTGACCCTATAGCCTTGAAGCGCAAGAAAATAGGCCGCAGACAGGCCAGCAGGACCCGAGCCGACAACGGCCACCTTTTCATCCCTGGGTGGTACTTCCGGCACCGGGATGTCATTAAGATCCGTATGGTCGGCAGCCACTCTTTTGAGTTCCCGGATGGAAATGGCCTCATCCACCTCAAGGCGCCGACAGCTCTTTTCGCAGGGATGGGGGCAGACACGCCCCAATATCCCGGGAAGCGGCAGATCCCGCATGATGATTTCAACGGCTTCCCTGTACTTGCCTGCCTTTACCATCTGTACATAGCCCTGCACGTTCAGATTGGCCGGGCAGGCCATCCTGCAAGGCGCTTTATCGAGTTTCTCTATGGCGAAGGCCCCGGGAATGGCCTGGGCGTAAGGCTTATATGTGGCCTTACGCTTAGCCAGCTCCATGTCGTATTCGCTGGGTCTGACAACGGGACAGGCCGTTGCGCAATCGCCACAGGCGGTGCATGCATCAGGATTAATAAAACGGGGGGTTTTACGCAGCGTTACAGAAAAATTGCCTTTTTCGCCATCAATCGTCTCAATATTGGAATTTGTGTGGAGTTTGATATTGATGTGCCGGCCGACCTCGACCAGTTTCGGAGAGATAATTCACATGGCACAATCATTGGTGGGAAAGGTCTTGTCTAATTGAGCCATGACCCCGCCAATGGCAGGGGTTTTTTCCACCAGATGGACAAAAAAGCCGGAATCTGCTAAGTCCAGGGAGGCCTGCATGCCTGCGATACCACCGCCGACGACCATCACAGAGCCCTGGACGTTTTGGGCTTTTTGTGCTGTCATTTTTAACTCCTACTTATTGAAAATATGTTATTCTTGTCTTGCATCGAGAGTTAAACCGGAAAGAGTTACAGGTCGAACTTATATAGAAAAAGCCGTTTTTTTGTCAAGAGATATTTCCGCACTTAATCTCCTTGATTGAAAATTTCTTTTGTGATGTAATCAGGTTAGCTATTTGGCCCGCATTCCGACAGACTTGAAAGACGTGGGAAAAGCTCATTCAGACCTTCGTCCGCTACCAAAGCAGTAAGCAGGGATCAGGTTCCGG
>CAZACO010000444.1:0-4157 GCA_964483185.1 uncultured Desulfobacteraceae bacterium | reverse complement strand
GCCATATGAAAATCCTCCAAACACTACGAAAGACAAAAAAGGTCTTTACTGATCTTGATTTTCGAAATCGAATATGGGTCTTGGCACCCCATGTGCGGTCCCTTCCGGGAAACCCGGCTCAAATCTGGAGACGTTTTGGTTTCGGTGAAAGCCATGTGGTGGTATGGCGTCACAGCTTAATTTGTTTATTATATCCTGCAAATCCTGTCAATCCTGTCCAAGAACCAGAAGTCAGAGACCAGAGGGCGGAGATCAGATGTCACGTGGGACCCGTGGCTTTCCGCCTGCCGATCACTCGGGATGTGGCTCTGATGTCTTGAGAGTTATAGGGCATGGAATTTGAGGTTCATTTGTTATTCTCCTCGAAAATACGGGGATATATGTATCCTTCCCTGGAAAGATTTTATTACGAACCTGTGGCAGGATGCGGTCGTATGATTCGGGATCAGCGATTGGCATGAGTACCCAATGTCAACTGTCCGTACGTTCCAAGAAGAAGAAAAAGAGCCTGAATTTGATTTTCTCCTTGAGCTTTTTATTTATTTGGGGTATAATAGACCGATTTAGAAAGCCTAAAACGTTGCAATTTTAGGACGATTGCCTTTACCCTGAGTTCGATGTTAAATACGAACTTACCCGGATGATTAGGGATAGAGACATGGAACAGGTCTTGCTCTTGAACATTACCTACGAACCGTTGAAGATCATCAACTGGAAAAAGGCGATCACCCTCTTCATGTTGGGCAAGGTGGAGGTGCTTGAAGAATATGGACGTGAGATCCACTCCGTCAGCTTCACAATAAAACTCCCTTCGGTGGTGCGGCTCCTCAGGATGGTGAAGAAACCAAAGAACACCGTCAAGTTTTCGAGGCAGAACATCTACGCCAGGGACAAATACAGGTGCCAATACTGCGGGTGCAAACTCCCTGTGGGAGATTTGAGCTACGATCATGTCATTCCAAAGTCGCGAGGAGGGAAGACCCTGTGGACCAATATTGTGACCTGTTGCATGGCATGTAACCGGAAGAAGGGAGGCCGTACCCCGAAAGAGGCGAACATGAGCCTTATCCGGCAGCCCACCAAGCCCAAATGGCTGCCCGCCTTGAGGGTCACGATCGGTTTCAAAGAGGTGCCCACATCGTGGCGGGACTATCTGTACTGGAATGTGGAACTGATCGAATAAAGGAGCCCTCTGCAAAACTGAACATTTTTCAGAGGTCCCTAAGACGGACCCGGACACGGGTCCGGGGTCTACCTGAGCCCCTGAAACTGGTGAACGACAGGATTTACCTTATCGATGCTGCAATCTTATCGGCGGTCGATTTGATCGCCGCCATATCCCCCTCCTTGAGTTCCCAATTGGCCACAGGAAGCTCGGGGTCTCCGGCGATCCTGGGAATCAGGTGAAGATGATAATGGAGGACCACCTGATTCGCGCCGGGACCGTTTAATTGAAGACACGCCACACCTGAGGGATCCAGGACATCCTTGATGGCCTGGATAATCTTTTTTGAGGCCAGGTGGATGGCCGTCAGGTCATCACCGGCAATTTCCCACAGATTTTGAGCGTGTCTCTTCGGGATAATAAGGGTATGGCCGACTGAGATCGGGTTTATGTCTTCAAAGGCAAAAACCTTCTCATCTTCATATACCTTAAAGCTGGGGATATCCCCCTTGACGATCTTACAGAAGATACATTCGTCCATTGATTTTCCTCCTTTGCAAGCGTTTCTCACGCTTCAACGTGCGCCCCAGACCGCCCTGTTTGATCATTGATGATGCCTTCGAGATAGGATCGTCTTTCTTCGGGAAGATCGGGGTCTCTCTTGATGTTCATGGCCCTCATGACATCATACGTCCCATCCTCGAAGAGGACCGGGACCTGAATCACATAGTCAGGATGATGACAGCACCCTGGCGCGAAGTAATGGCCCGGTCTCCTACCCTCTTTCATTCTGCTTCTGATCATTTCAAACGCCTTTTCAGATATCACGATTCCCGCCTGTCCCGTAAATGTGGTTATTGTTTCGCCTCCCTCAAATAATCGTTTCTTCGCCATCGATTACCCCCTCTGGATTATGCCCGCAATGAATGAAAACTTTACATGCCTCTCCCGGGTATGTCGAGTATTTTCTTGTGGGATTTCAAATTGGTGACCAGGTCTCTGAGCTGGGAGATCTCTTGATCGTGAACCTGGTGGAGCAGGCGATCCAGGGTACTTAGTGCGTCGGGTATATACGCCTCGAAATAGGCCTTGTTCATGACTATTGTCAGGTAAGAAAAGGCCCCTAAGATCTGGAGATTCCGTTGAATCGCCAAATAGGGGTACCCCCTTTCGAACGGCTCCACCCATGCGGGATCATGGGCCTCGATCAGGGCCAGGTATCGCTGGTAGATAGTATTCTTTTGCCCTTGGGAGAGGCGGGTATAGGGATCGATGATCAGGGAGGCCAGATCGTAGCCGAGAGGACCGAATCGCCCCCCCTGCCAGTCCACAAACCCGATATTCCCTTCCGAAAGCATGATATTTCTTGACTGGAAATCGCGGTGGAGAAAAAACCTGCAATCCGCGTTTGAGGCGGTTTTTGCCAGGTGTCGAAATCCAAGCTCAATCCCCGGCCACCCTTCTTTAAGCCCTAAGTAACGGCCCAAAAAGGCATCTTTGAAATAGTCTGCCTCATATTTCAGCATCACGGTCTGGTCATATCTCTCTGTCTGACAGCACCATGCCGGGTCAAAATCATCGGTGCCTTCCATCTGAAGTCGAAAAAGATGGTGCACCACCTGTTCATATAAAGGGATCGGGTCACCTCCTGCAGCTACAAAATCCTGGAGGCTCGTATGCCCCATGTCTTTCATGATGAACCAGCCCTTTTCAAGATCGTGCCTGTAGATTTCCGGGATAGGAGCCCCCTTCCGGCGGAGGTGGTTGCCGATCATGAGGTATGAAAGGTTTTCGCGCCTCGCTGTCTCGTGGTCAGGGGGATTGAACATGGCGATGAGGGAGACTTCCGGTCTGAGTGCGGTGATCCGCCAGAATATGCGCCTTGACCCGTCACCCGGAAGCCTCTGAAAGGCTGCTCCTTCCGGGGCATGGCCTTGCTCCTTCAGGAATATCAAAATAGCTGTTTTCAGGTCAGGATTCATAGGTATTGCTATAACTGAAAGTGCCTAAAGTTTAAAG
Source organism: uncultured Desulfobacteraceae bacterium (assembly GCA_964483185.1). Taxonomy (GTDB): domain Bacteria; phylum Desulfobacterota; class DSM-4660; order Desulfatiglandales; family Desulfatiglandaceae; genus CAZACO01. The sequence continues at coordinate 973 of CAZACO010000444.1, read as the reverse complement.
TGCCTAAAATGCCTAAAGTTGTGGTGCGCCTTCGGCGTTACAATTTAAAATAAAGATAAGGGTGGGGCTTATACCACCTGGCTGACAAGGTTCTCCCTGACCTCTTTAGAGGACGTCACTACGCTGTCCATAATCCTGATCCCCCTTTTGACCGTCACTTTTTCCCAGAGAACGGATCGGCGGATCTCCACCCCCTCTTCGAGAACTGTCTCTCCGCCGATGACGGCCCATTCCTTTATCATGGCAGCGTCATGTATCCGGCAATCGGGGCCCCGCAAAAAGCGATTTCCCTGCAATACTTCCTTGTTGGCAAGAAGATAGCTGTTGATGGTTCCCACATCCCGCCAGTAATGCCCCTTTAAAACATAGGCCCTGATCGGCCGGCCCTTCCTGATGAGCGATAGGTAACACGTGATAATGTTAGAAAATTCACCCTTGGGGATGCATTCAAGGACTTCCGGCGCGATGATATGGATGCCTGTAAAGGCAAGCCTGTCCGGGTGGGCCTCGGGAGCGATATCTACGATGTCACGCTGTTCATTTATCCTGACCTGGTTAAAGGACGGATAGTCATGGAGGATAAGGGTCACCAGGTTGCCGGCCCTCTGGTGCGCTTCGTAGGCCCGGGCCAGATCCATATCGGTAAGGATATCTCCGTTAATGACGACAAAGGGATCGTCATCCCAGAAATCCTCGGTGTTCTTGATACCTCCACCCGTGCCCAATATGATCGGTTCCACCTTGACCTGGATCTTGAGTCCGAAAGGTCTTCCCTCATCCAGGTGGGCCACCATCTGCTCTCTATGATGATGGGCGTTTACAATCAGCCGATCAGCGCCATATCTCTTGAGGTACTCGATGACACGGTCAATCATCGGCCGGTTACCCACCGGTATGAGCGCCTTTGGCCTCTTTAGGGTGAGAGGCCTGAGCCTTGTCCCGAGGCCGGCTGCGAGGATCATTGCTTTCATGA
>CAZACO010000443.1:0-4179 GCA_964483185.1 uncultured Desulfobacteraceae bacterium | reverse complement strand
TTCATCTTGGATATCTTCATTTCCGCCATCCTCTTGTCCGCCATCTATGCCGTAGGCGAGAGTAGGGGAACCCTTATCTTTGCCTTGGTAACGGCCCTGCCCGCTTCTTTTGCCCACTGGATCAATTGGTTTCTGAAAATCCCGGTCCTCCATCTGATCGATGTGGCTTTCGGTGCAATCTTTTTGGCTTTTGCAACCATTACCATCGTAAGCCACCTGTTCAAACAGAAACGCGTGACCGCAGATCTGATCAGGGGCGCCATCTGCGGCTATTTCCTCATCGGGCTGATGTGGTCGTTTGTCTATGCCCTCCTTGTGACGGTTCAGCCCGGTTCCTTCAGCTCCGGGCCGGCCGGCACCTTAAATATGGACAGCCTGATATACTTCAGTTTTGTCACCTTGTGCACAACCGGGTATGGTGACATTATCCCGTTGACCGATCAGGCACGATTTCTCTCCATCCTTGAGGCGGTCATGGGACAGATGTACCTGGCAGTCAATATCGCGGCCCTTGTGGCCATCCGTATCTCCCAGTCACCCGACAGAAACCCAAGGTGATATGAAGCGCGCGATCTGAATCCTGGACACACATGCAATGACTGAAACCCGGCATAAAACAACTCCCCTCCCCTACCAGGACCTTTATGTCTATCTTATCAAAGGGATGTTGAGGCAAGGCGATGAAGCCTCCCTCGGTGACGACTTTCTCGGAAACTGGGTGGAAGAAGAGAGTTCCTTCCTCTTTTTCTCAAGACCTTCGAGCCGGTTCATCACCCGGCTCTTGACCGCCCGTCCGGATCTGGAGCTGGATGACGACTACCACTTTTCCTATGATCAGTGGCAGGGCGGGGGGCTCGACCCCGTGGGCATCGATCAGTTCTTGATCGTTCCCCCGTGGCTGGAAAGCGATGGGAAAGAGGGCGTCATTAAGATCCTCTTAGACCCCGGCGTCGTCTTCGGCAATTGCCTGCATCCGACAACGAGAGACTGTCTGAAGGCACTCTCCCTGGCCGCCAGGCGGGCCAACCTGGGGCGGGTCCTCGATCTGGGAACCGGCACAGGGATCTTGGCCATCGCGGCCGCCCGCCTCGGCGCTAAAGAGGTCTTGGCGGTTGATCTGAACCCCTTGTGCGTCAAAACCGCCGGCAAAAACATTGAGATGAATCACCTGAAAGCGATCATCCATGTGGTTGAAGCGAGAGCAGAGGACGTCGCGGATGATCCCGCAGACCTGATTCTCGCCAACATCCACCACGACGTCATCAAACGGTTCCTGGAAACGGGCCATTTCCAGGAGAAAGTGAGACTGATTATTTCAGGCTTGATGCGAAGCCAGTACCGAGAAATCAGAACGCAATTGAAACAACGCGGTTTTAACCTCCTCCGTGAATGGGACTACGAGATGACTTGGTTTACGGTCTTGGCGAGCCGTGGAGCAGATCTGTAAAATCTATTCATCCAGCATGGCGCCCCCCTGAGCCGGGGTTTTTGAGAACTTCCTCCGGGACCTCTGCCCTTCTGATACCCGAAGGATCGGGGGTCCCTTCAGAAAGGAATATGAGAGATACAGACGGTTCCAATTGTCCGTATGTCAATAGGAACTTCATCTGAGAAGGCGTCATACACAACCCAGTTGAAAATCATGTTGTTCTTATTAGCGAGGTACCTAAAGCAACCCAAGACCGCTTCGCCGTCAAAGAAGCTCCGAGGAAATATATTCCTTTCTGAAGGGACTCCCGAGCCGGAGTTTTTGAAAACAGTAGCAAATGGACGTCTGAATGTCCCGGATATCCGTGACATGCGAAAATTGAGACGAGGTTTATGCAATGGTTGAGAAGGTTATTATCATGGGAGCCGCCGGCCGGGATTTTCATAACTTCAACGTCTATTTCAAGGATAATCCCCGCTATCAGGTAGTCGCATTTACCGCAGCCCAGATCCCCGCCATAGAGGGCCGCCTCTATCCGCCGGAACTTGCAGGGGATGCATACCCGGAAGGTATCCCCATTTACCCAGAGGGCCGGTTGATCGATCTCATCGAAAAACACCATGTGGACCTGGTGGCCTTTTCCTACAGCGATGTCCCCCATGTGGAGGTCATGCACAAGGCCTCCGTGGCCATGGCCCATGGCGCCGATTTTGTTCTCATCGGGGCCAGCTACACCATGCTCAGGTCCCAGAGGCCGGTGGTGTCGGTCTGCGCGGTAAGAACCGGGTGCGGGAAATCGCAGACCACCCGAAAGGTGTGCACGATCCTCAAAAAGCTCGGTAAACAGGTGGTAGTGGTCCGACATCCCATGCCCTACGGAGACCTTCGGAAACAGGTGATGCAACGGTTTGTGTCGTACAGGGATTTCGAGACACACCGATGCACATTTGAAGAAAGAGAAGAATACGAACCCCTGGTGGATCAGGGGATCGTGGTGTATGCCGGCGTCGATTACGGACCGATTCTCAAGGCAGCCGAAAAAGAGGCCGACATTATTGTCTGGGATGGAGGAAACAATGACACCCCCTTCTATCTCCCTGCGGTCCACATCGTCCTGTTTGATCCTCACCGGGCAGGCCATGAACGCCTTTACTACCCGGGTGAAACCAACATGCTGATGGCGGATATCGCCATCATCAACAAGGTGGATACCGCGCCCCCAACCCAGGTGAAAAAGGTGCGGAAGAACATTCAACAATATGCGCCACAGGCCGACATCGTCCTGGCGGAATCGCCCGTCATCGTCACCCACCCCGGCCGCATATCCGGAAAGCGGGTTCTGGTGGTGGAAGATGGGCCCACGCTCACCCATGGAGAGATGACCTATGGCGCCGGCGTCATCGCGGCCAGGCAGTATGGTGCAACCGAGATTGTTGACCCGCGACCCCATGCGGCCGGAACGATCAAGGAGGCCTATCGCCAGTATCCCCATATCACGTCGGTGATTCCTGCCATGGGGTACGGGAAGGAACAGATCAAAGACCTGGAAACAAGCATCAACAACGCTGACTGTGACCTGGTCCTTTTTGCCACGCCGATTCAACTCACGCGGGTCCTGTCCATCAATAAACCCACGCTTCGCGTCCGATATGAATATAAGGATTGCGAGCCGCCTTTCCTGGAAGAGATCCTGATTCGTCGCTTTCAGAAGGTGATGGCCCCCTGAAACCTGCAGTTGAAAGAGGTCTTGCAACATGAAACAGGGAGCAAAAAAGGAGATACTCCTAATCGCCCTCGGGGGCAATGCCCTGATACGAAAAGGCCAGATCGGGACGATAGAGGAGCAATTGGAAAACCTCAAGACCCCCATGGGACAGATCGCCGACCTTTCGCAAGATTACCGAATCATTATTACCCACGGAAATGCACCCCAGGTCGGCAACCTGCTACTCCAGCAGGAGTGTTGCGATGCGGTTCCCAAACTCCCTCTGGAGATCCTGGTGGCACAGACCCAGGGGCAGATCGGCTACATGCTCGAATCGACCCTGGATACCGCCCTCATGGAATCGGGCCTTGATTCAACACAGAATTTGGTGAGCCTTATCAGTTACGTGGTGGTGGATGAAAACGACCCGGCATTCCAGAATCCTTCGAAACCGATCGGTCCCTCCTTCTCAGCGCAAAAGGCGGCGACCCTTCCCTACTCTACACAAAAAACCGCCAAAGGCTACCGGCGCTTCGTCGCCTCTCCCAGGCCACTCACCATCGTCGAAAAGCGCGAAATCAGGAAGCTCATGGATATCGGCTTCCTCGTGATCTGCTGCGGAGGGGGAGGCATTCCGGTCGTCCGGGAGGGGAGGACCTTCTGCGGCGTGGACGCTGTGATCGATAAGGACCTGGCCAGTGCCAAACTGGCAGAGGAGGTCGGGGTGGATATATTCCTCATTGCAACGGATGTTGAGGGCGCAGCCCTCTGTTACGGCCAGGACGATCAGCAATACCTCCGCACCTTGACCGTAACTGAAGCGCGTCGATATCTGAAAGAGGGGCATTTCCCACCCGGTTCCATGGGACCCAAGGTGGAAGCGGCCATACAGTTTGTGCGACATACGGGCAAACGGTGCACGATCACGTCCGTCGGCACCATCAAAGACGGGGTGGCAGGGAACGCGGGGACACAGATCATCGGGTCTTATTAGTACCTTATTCCTTGGACTTCTGTCACAGAAAACAAGAAAATCTCTTTGTGG
>CAZACO010000442.1:0-4183 GCA_964483185.1 uncultured Desulfobacteraceae bacterium | reverse complement strand
GTAGCGGACGCTGAGCAGGTAGATGGGGATGAGCAGGATGAAGCCGATCAGCAGCAGGCGTATCCACGCCTCCACGGTGGCGCTGGTGCCGGCGCTGCCGCCGGCCAGAAGGGTCATGCCGGAGACCACCTCGGCGCCGCCCCAGAGGCCGCTGATGACGTAGAGCACCGGCAGCAGGGCGGTGTTCCAGAGGGGGATGCCGTTGACGTAGTTCATGGCGAAGCCGCCGTAGATGATGGTGAGGAAGGCGAAGATATCCGCCGCCACCACCAGTCCGGTGGAGGCGCTGGACCACTGCAGCAGCGCCATGTGGACGGCGCCCAGCAGCAGGAAGAGGCTGACGAAGATGAGGCCGCGCGAAATCCACGATGTCTTCCAGCCGGACGAGAAGACCATGCGCCAGAAGCGCATGGGGTGCCCCAGGAAGGCCATGTGGAAGCCGCCCCCCAGCACGGCGCAAACGAGCCAGCCGGCCAGCATCGCCGGCAGGTAGCTAAAGAATGAGGCGACGAAGAACATCCCCGCCCCCAGCTCGATGAAGAAAAAGGCCAGCCAGAGCAGGACGCCCCGGCGGTTGATCCACTCGGTCTGCGGCGTGTATTTCGACATCCACTCGTATGATTCCATGTCGCTCTCCTCAGCTTAGGTGATGTAATAAACGGAAGGCTCGGTGCCGTACTCCGGGTGCAGCGGTGCGCCGCGCCGTTCCTTGATGAGGCGGTTGACCTCGCTGTCCGGGTCGTCCAGGTCGCCGAAGACCCTCGCTTGGGTAGGGCAGGTGATGACGCAGGCCGGGGTGGCCTCGCGGTCGACTCCCGGCGTCAGTCCCTTCTCCAGCCCGGCGTCGATGCGCTCGGCGCAGAAGTTGCACTTGATGACGGTGCCCTTCTCCAGGGGGTAAAGCTCCCGGCCGATGGCCTCGTACTCGGTCAGCCCCTGGCCGGGGTAGTACTCCTTCTTGTCGTCGGCGTAGTAGCTGCGCTGCTGGTAGGGGCAGGCGATCAGGCAGTAGCGGCAGCCGACGCACTTGTCCGCGTCCACGACGACGATGCCGTCCTCGCGGCGGGTGGTCGCCCGCGTGGGGCAGGCCTTGACGCAGGCGGCCTCCTGGCAGTGGTTGCAGAGCACCGGGTATATCTGCTTGGTCACCGCCGGGTAGTAGCCGATTTCGCCGATGATGACGCGGTTCCAGAACACGCCCGGCGGCAGGAAGTGCTCCTGCTTGCAGGCGATCTGGCAGCTGTAGCAGCCGATGCATTTCTGCAGGTCGATAACCATGCCCCAGTTAGCCATGATGCTTGCCCCCTATCTTGCGGACTCTGATCCTAACGGCGGTCTCGATGGTGGTGCAGATGGGGTCCAGGTGCTCCTGGTCCAGCTCCAGCAGTTCGTCGAAGTTGGTGCCCTTGCCCTTGGCAACCGGCATCCCCTTGGCCCAGTGGCCGCTGCAGGCGGCGATGCCGACTACCTGCGGGTGCTGTCCCACCATCAGCTTCAGTTGCCCCTCCACCTTACGGCCATAGCAGGACTCTATCTCGACGATATCCCTGTCCTGGAGCCCCCTCTGCAGGGCGGTCTCGCGGTTCATGGTGATGTTATAGGTGTAGGGGTTCATCTGGCTGGCCTCGTCAATCCAGGGCTGCTCCATCGTCGAGGAGCCGGTGTGCAGTATATCCCGGTAGGAGAAGCAGTAAAGGTCGTAGTCCGGGGCGTCTATTTTGTGGATGGAGGTCGGCCACCAGGAAATGAGCGGGTTATACTGCTCCAGGTCGATATTCAGCCCGGTGGCGGCGTTGATTTCCTTGATCTTCTCGCCTATCTCCACCAGGTACTCGAGGTAGATGGGCGCGCGGGCATCGATGAAATGGCGCCAGTAGGCCTCCTCCACCTTCTTGGGCCAGCGCAGGAAACCGTGCTCCTGGAACCAGGCGAAGCCGTGCTCCGGCCCGAAGAGGTTCTTGGTCACCCGGTCCACCAGCGCCTCGGCAGAGTAGTCTTCCTCCGGTTTGAAGGCGAATGCCTCTTTCAGGTGCAGGGACTCATTGATGGCGGCCAGGTATTTCTCCTTGTAGCCGAGCCGGCAGGCCAGGTCGTAGAGGACGGTCTGCCAGTGGCGCCGCTCGCCCTTGAGGGGCAGCACCGGCTGGACGATGTGATAGCTCCAATCGTCCATGCCGAAGGCGTGGTTGAAGTTCTGCCCGGCCAGGCCGGAGCCGTCGCAGTCCTCCAGGTAGCTGACGGCTGGCAGCACGATATCGGCGAAGCCCTCGGTCAGCTCGTTGTTGAAGATATCGTAGATGACCACGAAGTCCAGCTCCTTGAACGAAGCGGCGGCGGTCTCGTGGTTGGCGGTGCTCAGAAGCGAGTTGCACCCCCAGGATATCATCATCTTCAGCCTGTCCTTGGCGCCCATCTTGTCCCAGACCTGGTGGCGGTCGCTCTGGAAGTTGATGTTGGTGCCGATGTGCCCCACCGTGGTGATGCAGTTGGGGTTGAGGCCATGGTTGTTTTCCGGCATGGCTGTCGGCCAGGGGCCGTGGGAGGGGATGACCCCGGCGCAGGGGCCGAAGCGTTCGGTCTCGATGAAGCCGTCGGTGCCCTTGTAGGGGGTCCAGTTAAGCTCGCCGGTAGGCTCGTAGCCCAGGCTGCGCGCCGGCCAGCCCAGCGTGCCGCCGGGCACGTCCGCCGAGCCGACAAGCTGGTTGAGCAGGCAGATGGCGAAGCAGGCGTGCAGCCCGTTCTCGTGTCCCTGGCCGCCGCGGAAGATGATGGCCGAGGCCGGGCGCAGCGGCAGGCTGTGGCCGTCAATCTCGATGGTGGCGCCGATGCTGGCGGCCTCCACGAACTCGGTGCCGATGCGCCGAAGCCTTTCCGCCGAGATGCCGCAGATGCCGGCGGCCCGCTCCGGCGTGTATTCCTTGAGGTGCTCTTTGACGAGCTGGAAGACGGGCCGGCATTTGGTGCCGTTATACTCGAACTCGCCCTCCAGGGCGTAGTCCTTGATGGTCGGGTCGTCGTAGACCTTGGCCTTGTTGTCCACCGTATCCCAGACCATCGGTTTGTTGGTCTCGTCATCGCCGATGTAGACGCCGGCGTGGGACTTGCCTTCCCAGCGCCCTGAGGAGCCGATTTTCAGCCCCCGCGCCGGGCCTTGCTCGCGGACGTATTTCATGTCCGGCCCGATGAGGTAAGGGGCATTGGTCTTGGCCTTGAGGACGGGTATATCGTATTTGCCCAGCTCGTTGACCATCACGTTGCACATGGCCAGCGCCGCCATGGCGTCGGTGCCGGGGATGATGGGCACCCACTCGGTGGCCTTGCCGCCGGAGAAGTTGCACATCGGGTCGAATGATACGGTCTTCATGCCGCGTGCCCGGGCCTCGGCGGAGAGCCGGGCGGTGAACATGGCCGAGTGTCCTGAGCCAACGCCCTTGCTGCTGCCGAAGAACATGGCGTAGTTGCAGCGGCGGAAATCCGGGACGATTGACCATGAAGAGTGCACCACGCCGGCCGCCGAGTGCGCCGCCTTGCCGCAGTGCAGGCCGCCGCCGCCGGCGCCCATGACATCGGGCATGCGCCCGCAGATGGCCTGGATAAACTGCGTATCCCCGAAGGCACGGTACTGGTCTCCCCGTGAGGTGGACCACTGGAAGAAGAACTCGTTGGGGTTCTCCTCGAGCACCTTCTTCATACGGGGCACTATCTCGTCGTAGGCTTCCTCCCAGGTGATCTCCTGCCACTTGGGGTCTACGTGCAGGCCTTTCTCCGGGTTGGTCCTTTTCAGCGGCACATTGAGGCGGTTGGGGTCGTAGAGCACCTGCAGGCCGGAGACCCCCTTGCCGCAGAGGCCGCCGCCGGAGCCGTGGCAGCTGTCCGGCTCGCCCTCGATTTTCACCGCCACGCCGTTGACCACGTGCACGCGGATGCCGCACATGGCGTAGCAACGCCCGCACTGGGTGCGCACCCACCTGTCTTCGTAAACCTCGGTCTGCTTTTTATTCATAAGCGCTCCTTGTACCCGGCGCGTTCCGGTGGCCTTGACATACTGTTATTTTAACATCAGGCCGCCGCATTTTACAGGCCGGTATGCTTGCGGCGGATGTATCAATGATAGCCCATGCCGCCGCTGTGTGTCAATAGCAACCAGGTTTATAGCAACATATATTCCAGGCCTTGTCTTTCT
>CAZACO010000441.1:0-4186 GCA_964483185.1 uncultured Desulfobacteraceae bacterium | reverse complement strand
GGCCAACCGTCACAGGGAGGTGTATCCTTGGCTTCGGCGCGGTAGATCGCATCGGATATACCGGGTTTTACCTTTTGGACTTCCAGATGGGCTTTGTTGAAGTGCGGAAGGTATCGCATGAGCCGCTGCGTGCACTCACGTGATCCGGATACGCCAGTTCCATCCTCAAAATGGAGCAGGAGCCAATATTCAAACTGCGGATTGCTGACCGCCAGATTAAAGGCGGATGCCCGACACCCAAGGCATACCCCATGTAATTGGTCATCAGTCCATTGGTCCCGGTCCATTACCAGCCAGACCTCATCTTCTTCGCCAAGCCCTTTCTCTTTGACGAATCCTTCAGCTCGTTTCAGGACCTGGGGAGGGGAAGTGTCATGTTTCTTTGCAGGAAGAAGCTTGACATGAATTGTTGCTTGAGGGCCATTGAACATCTCGAAATAAACCGGCTCAGTTCGCGCCCCTTCTGTCGCAATAAGAAAAAGTTTCCGATAAGAAAGATAAGGCGCTCGTCGTTTGAATGATCGCCTTCTCTTGGACATCAGGCGTTGCCTCCTGCTGCAGAATTGGCCTCTGACTTGAACGAACCGGAAAGAAGGATCCGGGGGATGCCGCCAAGTCGGCCCTGCAGGTAGCTTTTTCGTATATCCTTGTCGTATCGAACATCTTTGTAATCGCTGAATGACAGCAACGAGGAGCAACCCAGGCTATCGCGCTCGGTCACCCACATCTCATCCCGGCGAAAAAGTTTCTGGTCCATGAGGAGGACATCATGGGTCGTCAGGAGGAGTTGGGAGCGGGTATCGGGGGTACAGGTTTCCAGGTAACCGGCCAACAATTCGCGTGTCAGCAGCGTGTGCAGACTTCGGTCGATTTCATCGATAACAAAGACCCTTCCCTTGCCCGCGGCTGCAAGCTCCAGAAAGGCCGGAATCAGATCGATGGCACGCTGGGTGCCGTCCGACTCCTGTCTCATGTCGAACCGGATTTCGGTCCCCCCTGCATCGGTGTGGAAACTGACCAATTTTTGAGCCTCCAGTTCTCCATTCCGCCGCATGATCAAAAAACGTTCATGGGCGGGCTCTACCAGCAGGCGAACCGTGGCGCCTTCCGGGATCTCTTCCCGGAGTTTGATCTTAAAGTTCTCAGGCAGGGTCAGACTGTTGAATGCAACCTTTTCCCCGCCTAACCGGGAAATCCCGGTATCGAGATGGTTGAGCGTTATGTTCATACGGCCATATAAGGGATGCTCCTCCTGTAAAAAGCGCTCAAAGGGCTCAAAACGACTATCCGGCGCAATCATGACGAGGCTGTCGCGGAACCAGTCATAGATGCCTTTGAACCGTTCCACCTTCTGATGGACGGCATTGGTGAGAAACAACTGATTGTCGCGTGTTCCTTTAAAGGCAAATTCAAGAAATTGATCCTTTTTCAGTTTAGGCGCGAATGTTATTTTATCCCCATTGCGTCGATACAATTCCTTTTCAGTCGTCTTCAGAATTTCCGAAAGCCATTCTTCAACCACATTCTCGCGGGTCACAAGAAACCCAAACTCATAACACCTATCACCAACGAACAGCTCAAATGCCAATCGAGTAGGCTTCTTGGTGAATGCCGGGTCCAGCCGGAAGGGCTCCACGGGAATCATGGCTTCGGGTTGTGTTCCTTTGACAATCAGGTGACGGGCGAAGCTGAGGGCCTTGAAAAGATTGGTCTTGCCTGAGGCGTTTCCCCCGTAAATGGCGGCAATAGGCAGGAGCCGCATCTTGTATTTCTCGATTTGAGGGACACGCTCCAGGTGTTGCGTTTCACGGCCCGCTACCATGGAAAAGGTCGCCCGATCCCGAAACGATAGCCAGTTTTCAACCGAAAAAGATATTAGCATGTGATCTCTCCGATAAAAGTTCTCTTTAAGATAACATTTAGGATCATTTTATACTCTTTTGGCGTATTTTCAAGAGAAATTTGCTCGGAAAAGAGGTTTTTAACCACGAATAACACAAATATCACGAATGATTAGGGTTCAGACAGAGACAACCTCGACGGCTGCCTTGCTCTTGTTGATATAGTATAGAATTTTCTCCGCCAGTTCCCTTTCATTTTTGTAGGCAACCGGTGAAATCTAAACATATCTGTTGTTGGCGCGAAAACGAAAAGACCGGACCCTGTCACCTTTGAGAACGACTTTATAAATTGAATCAGATATGTTAAAGATTATGGACCTGCCGAATCTTTTTTGCACGATAACGCATCCATCCTCGATGCGAATTCTCCTCCATTCAATAATGGGCCTGGAAAATACCAAAAAGATTGCGAGGAAGAAAATAGAGGTGGCTAAAACAAAGACATTCCCTGAAACCTGCCATTTTAAAATTAGCCATACACTGATAACACATGATATGGACATGGCTATTATGACAGTGAGCATTTGCCGTGGATGCGGAGAATAGGTCATCCAAAACCTTCTTTCAATTCGTCCTATTCGTGTGATTCCTGGTTTCTCTCATGCGCCGCGCCCCATGAAGTCCGAGGCGAACAACTCCTTCAGGTCCCCCACAATCACCTCCAAATCAGACAACGCAACAGTTTCCACAGTCAGGCCTCTATCCTCTGCTTTCTTTCTGAATGCCTTTTCCGCGACAGAATCCTCCGGCACAATGAGCCGTTCAGCCCACTGCTTCTTTGCGGCCCATGCCGTTTCAAAAAGGTCCTCAATATGCTTTTCCTGTGGCGATTCATCCAGCACCTTTGACAGGACGTGCCCCAGTACATACGCACTGGCAGCGTCCATAAGGACATAGATATCGTAAGGTTCATCCGCTACAAAGAGAAATTCTTCATTAACCCGAACGCCGATCCACGCTTCATTCACCCTGAACTGATCCGGCATAAGCATAAAAAACCCTCCCTTTCTTGACCACGAATAGCTCGAATCTTACGAATGTAAAAATTTTACGTGTTCATTCGGAAGGCGCTGTAACTAATCTCAGTCATTCACTCTTTTAGAACGGCCAGAGGGCGCGTTATCATCCCGACTTCAAGCTCACCATAACCCTCTTTTCATTCGTGCAATTCGTGAGATTCGTGGTCCCTGTTCTTTAAGTAATTGGCCGCGCTGGCCGCTGCACCGCCCAGAAGCCATGCTACTTGATCTGAGATCTTGCATACTTTGCCAGTTTGCGCCAAGTGGTCTTATAAGATTGAATCATATAGTTTGAATCCCAGAACTTTCTTTTGAATTCATTGACGTAATCAGGGTCACCCGTCAGGATTTCCGGCGTAAACTCATCGTCAAAGCCGTAATCAGCAATAAGTTTGCCTATGATCTGGCAATTGCTTTCATGCTTGCGTTGCGTTGCCTCTGACAGGTTTTGGTTTCGAAGGTATTCAAAGAACCCAAACATGAAACGTCCCATTTTGCGAGCAAACTCGTGTGACTTCTTGTCCCAATGCCAGTCTTCGATAAAATATTCCAAATCCTCTTCAAATTCCTTATCTATTTTCACCTCAAAAGATTCCCTCTGTGCATTCTCATCCACAGTCCGTATCAATCAGTTCCATTCGTCCAATTCGTATAATTCGTGGTCATTTTTACCGCTATACCGCCTGCACGCAATCGGTTCGGGAATGACCTCTTTGTTAGCCTCCATATCCTGTACAATCTCAGCGACCATTTTTCGGATGCCCTTCAGGGCTGCTTCCGGGGTTGCAGCCAGCCAGCTCAAGCTTGGGAATTCCGCGCACAAACCGACGTACTCCCCATCGTCCCCAGACCACGTTACCCTGTATGTGTATCGATCATTTTGTAACATCATAATCGCGAAAAAGTCTGTTAGCTTTCTGACATTTTTATATTTTTTATTCGTGCCATTCGTGTGATTCGTGGTTGAAGTCTTTTACCGGATCTGGATGCACTGGCCAGCCCGTATCGCCTTTGCTAGCCGCTCCCGAAGTTTTTTTGAGAACTTCTCAATATCATCCTGATTTTCCAGGTAGTTGGTAGTAACGAGTTCCGGCGGTGATGTCGGCCTTGTATCTCATGGCTGCCGGGTTGTGGGTCTAAAGGCTTCAATCCGCCCACTCACCCGATGTCAGATCATCTCGTCGGCCGGCAGGGGAATACGGGTAAAGATAAAAGCGGTGATCAGACCGGCGATAATATGCCAGATGCCCCACCAGGCCACCAGGA
>CAZACO010000440.1:0-4196 GCA_964483185.1 uncultured Desulfobacteraceae bacterium | reverse complement strand
CCTGTCAAAGGTCATGGAGGGGAATGAACACTTACGTGCCCTCTGCTTTTCGACACCAGATAACCGGTTCCGTTTGCAGACAAAACCGAGATCGGGCATGTAAGGGGTCGAGAAAAGGGATGATTTCTGATACGCAGAATCATCTGTAACTTTAGTCATTTACTGTTATTGATATTTTTGTGGACAAATTATTCCACAACATCAATCTCCGGCTAACTCCATTTTTTTATCTTTTTTGGAGCTTTTTAATTTTATGGGGTTCATTTTTCGGGACAGGGGGTGTGCAGGGTGACGAAGAAAATCAGGATTGCGGTCTTGTCAGGAGGTTGGTCGGGTGAGAGAGAGGTCTCTTTAAAGAGCGGAAAGGCCGTTTATGACGCACTCAACAGAGAGAGATATCGGGTCACGAGGTACGATCCCCGGGATGACCTGGAGGCCTTGATCAAGAAGAGGGCCGAGATAGATCTGGCCTTCATCCTCTTACACGGCACGTTTGGAGAGGATGGACGGATCCAGGGGATGTTGGATGTGTTGCGCATCCCATTTGTGGGGTCAGGGGTGTTGGCCAGCGCTATGGCCCTGAATAAGCAGGTTGCCAAGGATATTTTTAGAGGCGTAGGCCTCCGGGTGGCCGAGGATATGCTCCTTAAGCGGGGAGATAGGTTTTCTGCGGATCGGGTGATCGAGACGCTAGGCTCGCCGGTGGTGATCAAACCGGTATCCGAGGGATCCAGCCTGGGGATTACCATTGCACGCAACCGGGAGACGATCGTAAAAGGGATAGAGAAGGCATTTCAATATGATGGGGAGGTCATGGTCGAGGCGTATGTAGGCGGGACGGAGATTACGTGCTGTATTCTGGGAAACCAGGACCTTGAGGCGCTCCCTGTTGTGGAGATCGTACCGGCACCCGCCTATGGATTTTTTGACTATGACGCCAAATACAGCCCCGGTGCAACCGATGAAATCTGCCCGGCGGCCATTTCACCTTCTTTAACGGAAGAGGCACAGGCTTATGCAAGAATGGCCCACAGGGCCCTTGGGTGCCGTGTCTGGAGCAGAAGCGACATGATCATTCGGGATGAGACCCTCTATCTGTTGGAGACAAATACCATCCCCGGAATGACCGAGACCAGCCTTTTTCCGTTGGCGGCCCGGTCCGCAGGGATGACCCTTTCCGATCTTTTGGATAAGATGATATTCCTTTCCCTTGAGGAGTGCGCCTAAGAAGCGGATGTACATCGCTGTCTCCCGGGTCTTGAGTCTCCTCCGGCATCCTTCAAGTGGAAACCGAGATACGCAAGGATAGCACTCTGGCGGGTTTAGTGTGGGATAAATTTAAACGCATAATCTCATGCCAGTCCCACTTGCCCAAAAAAGTGTGCAAGCGGCGCTGAAATACCGGGCGACCTCGGTGATCATCGGTCACGACTATCCGGGCGGCCTGGCGGAGACTTCGGAGAATGACGAGCCCGTGACGAGAGAAAGCGAAAATGCCGTGCGAACGGTCTCTAAGCCTCCAGAAGCATCTCATTGTTGCCGCTGACCTCTATTTCAGCTACCGACAAACAGGTCAGCTTGGCGGGCCTTGCGGATAACGACAAAAAATGATAAGGAATGAAATAGTATTTTAAAAGAAGGGAGGTAAAGGGTTGTGAAAACACTATCGATCACGGTGCCGGATCATCTCGCCGAACGCATCCATGATTATGTCCGGTCCGGTTTTTTCATGTCAGAACCGGATGTCATCCTGGCAGCCATATCGGAATTTGTCCGACGCAACCAGGTTGACCTTATGGAGCGCTTTGCCCGCGAAGACATCGCATGGGCCAAAAATGAGGCTCTTGCGGCCAAATGAGAACCATTGTCTGCGACGCCGGACCGATCATCCATCTTTACGAGGCCAATTGCCTGCAGTTGCTCAGGCAAACGGGCAACCTTTACCTGCCCCGGCGGGTTTTCCACGAAGTTCAAACCACTATTCATTTGAAAGAACCCTGGCCTGAATGGCTCCAGGTTATCAGCCTGTCCTCTCATGAGCTAAGGGAAGCCGGCGTCTGGAAAAGATCAGGGGATCTCCACGATGGAGAGGCGGAGGCCCTCGTCTTGGCGCGTAGGAAAAAGGCGGACTGGTTTTTGACCGACGATTCGACCACACGGCTTTTTGTCTCCCGGATTCCTTCCTGTTATGAATATTCGATCTCCAATTATCTGCGACACATTCCTTCGATTCAAGGGCCTGTAGCGGTCTGCCGTGATCGTCACGGATCATCGGCTGGTATCGGATCTGTATGAAAAGAGAATGCTCATCGCCCTCTTCCGGGCCTTGAGCCTCCTCCGCGCCGTTGGGGTGGAGAGGGAGATAAAGAAGGATTCGATCCTGACAGAGCTTGTCCGAATTCATGAATCACCAGCAAGAAGCAGCATCTGGCAGTCTCTAACGGGAAATGCTGTTCACCCATTTTCAGATCGGGTCATGGGAGGCCATCTGGTTTGTTGTAGATTGCAATTGTGGACAAAATACGTCCTTTTGTGCTATTTTCATCAAACTATGAACATGGATTCCAAAAGTTTTGCCAAATGGGTCGATGAGCGGCAAAAAATCGGGCTCTATACCTTTACGCGGACCGAGGCCAGGCAGCAGCTCGATTTGGGGGCGGCTGCCCTATCCAAGGCTCTGCAACGGTTGTCCGAAGCGGGTCGCATTGCCTCAGTACGCCAGGGATTTTACGTTGTCGTTCCACTCGAGTACCAGTCTGTGGGGTCTATTCCAGCGGAATGGTTTATTGACGGTCTTATGCGTTTCATAGGCCAGCCTTATTATGTCGGATGTTTATCAGCGGCTGCATTTTATGGCGCTGCTCATCAGCGACCCCAGGAGCTTCAGGTTGTGGTCCCCGCACACCTCCGCATGGTGGATAAGAAATCGGTGCGGATTCGCTTCCTCCATTTTACGGACATGGATCATGCCATTACGGAGCCCAGGCGAACACACACGGGCGACATTCCCGTCTCTACGCCGGAATGGACGGCCATCGATCTCATTCGCTTTCAACGGCAATACGGAAGCATGGATGCCGCAGCCACCGTGCTGACGGAACTGGGAGAGGCCCTGGACAACAAACGGTTGGCCGATGCCGCGAATCGTGAAACCTGTAACGCCTACCTCCAGCGATTGGGCTGGATGCTGGATATTTTGGGATTCAAGGCTCTAACGGCAGATCTGCACAGCCTTGTGGATAGTCGAAGGCCATCCTTTGTCCCATTGAACGGCTCCCTGAAACGGCGCACAGGACCGGCCGACCAGCGATGGCACGTTCTGGTAAACGAAATACCGGAGAGTGATCTGTGATTCCGCGCGCTGACATTGTGGAGTGGAGAGCCGCCGGATATCCGTGGAAAACAGATGCCATGGTCGAGCAGGACCTGCTCATTAGCCGCATGCTGGTCGAGTTGCTTCGGAAGGAGTACATTCGCGACAGCTTGATTTTCAGAGGTGGAACAGCCCTTCACAAGCTCTTCTTGCCTGAACCGCTGCGATTTTCAGAAGACATCGATCTGGTGCAGCGTGAACCCGGACCCATCGGCCCCCTGTTCGACACGATTCGGGGCATTTTTCAGAAATGGCTGGGTGAACCGGTCCGAAAACAAGGGCCGGGGGTCGCGACGCTGACCTACCGGTTGGTGTCCGAGGATACTCCGCCTCTGCCGCTACGCATCAAGATCGAGATAAATACACGCGAGCATTTACAGATCCTGCCGATCGAATACAAGACCCTCGATGTCCGCTCTCGCTGGTTTGAAGGGCGGGCCGACATTCCTGTTTACCAGATCGAAGAACTGATGGCCACCAAGCTGCGGGCACTCTACCAGCGACGCAAGGGCCGGGATCTCTTTGACCTTGCCGCTGCACTGCGCCTAACGGACATCCAAACGGACCGGGTCCTTGCGGTCTTTGGAGAGTACCTGAAGGCAGAAGGCCATCGTATCCATGCATCAGAATTCCATACCAACATGCACGCCAAACTTGAACACCCGGCCTTCACACAGGACTGCGCACCGCTGGTGCGCCCTGGAACAACGTTTGATGTTCAAGCTGATTTCAAGATGATCGACACGCGCCTGATTTCAAGACTGAGCGAAACGAATCCGTGATGCGGCAAAATTAGCAATTAGCCAGACTTCAACTGGAAACT
>CAZACO010000439.1:0-4200 GCA_964483185.1 uncultured Desulfobacteraceae bacterium | reverse complement strand
AAGACATGCTGACGGGAAAGGAAGGCCGTGGTGTCCAGAAAGCCATGGAGATTATTGTGGGCATGGGAGAGGCTCAAGGCGCTGAGGAGCTTGTAAAAATCAGCTATGCCCACCTGATGCCCCCGGATGTCATGTTTATGCCCTTTGGAAAACAGGGCCGGTGGGCACACGATCTCACCGGTGAGCTGACCCGTGACATCAAACAGTTGAAGGTGCCCACCACCATTGAGCCCAAGTTCTGCGACCTGTCCGTTGCCAAGGATTTGAGGTTTGATAATGATACCATAGAAGAAATCCGCACGATCCAGGGTAAAGCCGCTGATTTTTATGAAAACCTCGGGGTGGTGCCCACCTACACGGCCATGCCATACTATCACTATCGCGCCAGAAAAGGTCAGCACGTCAGCATCTCCGAGTCCATCGCCACCCTGTGGTTCAATACCATGTTGGGCGCCCGATGTGAACGGGACGACGGTGTAAAATCCCTTGCAGCCGCGATAACCGGTTATGTTCCCAAAGAAGGGGTCCACTTGGATGAAAATCGAATCGGCGAAGTCGTTATCCAACCGGGGACGGATATCGATTTCGCCAATTTTACCGATGCGGACTGGGACGCCTACAGCCTGGCCGCAAGTCGAAAGTGCAAAGATAAATTACCTGTTTTTACTGACATTCCCCTTACGATCGGCCAAACGGATCTAAAGCATCTGCATGCCGTGATCGCGGTTGAATCCGGCCTCGCCCTGATGCACATTGTCGGCGTTACCCCCGAGGCACCGACCCTGGAAGCGGCCTTATGCGGACGGAAACCACTGGCGGAATTTACTATCGGGAAAAAGGACCTTGACGAGGCCTATGACCTCGCCAATACGGCTACGGGAACGAACGTTGATTTCATCCTCTTGGGATGCCCTCATTTAACCATCCGGGAATTCAGGGATCTGGCCAAAGTACTCGATGGGAACAAAATCGATCCCAATGTCACCTTAGTGGCGTCTACCAGCAGATTGCTCTTTGAACAGGCAGCCGACATGGGATACATTGATGTCATCCAAAAGGCTGGCGGATCAGTAGCCACGGAGATGTGTATCGCCTTTGCCGGAACCCAGGCCACCGGGACCATCGCCACCAATTCGATTAAGGCCGTATTCTTTTATGCCGGCTTCACTTCGGATGGATCAAGAATGGTGAGATTCGGCAGCACCACGGATTGTGCCAGGTCGGCCATTTCCGGAAAATGGGAGGGGAGGAAATAGATATGACGATTTTCAAGGGAATAAGCACGGCCAAATTAGGAATCGTTGAAGGAGAAGCACTCGTGACCACCGACCTTGTGGCCTTCTGGGGTGGCACCAACTGGGAAACCGGTGAGATCGTGGAAATCGGACACGAGGCGAGAGGCAAAAACGTTGCCGGAAAAATTCTTGTTTTCCCCCGGGGAAAGGGGGGGGCTGGCGACACATTCGGATACTACTATCTCTTTAGAAGTGGTAAATCTCCCAAGGCTATGGTATGCAACCGTGGCATGGGTCAGACTGTGGCGGGCGCCCTGTTGGGAAATACGCCGATGGTATACGGATTTGAAGAAGATGTGGTTACAGTGATCAAGACCGGAGATATCCTCAGGGTGGACACAGATAAAGGGGAGGTCGAAATCATCAAAAGGAGCGAGTAAATGAGAATCGATGCTATCATGATAAAAGCAGAAGATAATGTGGCCACCGCCCTTAGAGATCTTCACCGCGAAGAAGAGGCGGCCGTCAGTGCAGGTGAAGCCCGAAAAATGATACGGCTAATCGAGGATATCCCCTTTGGGCACAAATTCGCCGTTTGCCCTATCCATCAAGGGGACCAGATTATCAAATACGGAGAAGTTATCGGAATGGCAACGCAATTCATTGAACAGGGGGCCCATGCACATATACAAAATATTGAGAGTCTCCGGGGCCGCGGGGATCTGGGTTAAAGGGGAAAAGAGATGGAATTCATGGGATACCAGCGAATGAACGGAAAGGTGGGGACACGTAATTACGTCGCCGTTTTATCAACTGTGGTATGCGCCAATGAGGTTGCCGATGCCGTTTCCAGGCAGGTTCAGGGGACCGTCGCCTTTCTTCATCAGCAAGGCTGCTGCCAGACGCCTGTCGATATCGAGCGTGTAAACGATACCCTTTCGCGGCTCGGGCAAAACCCGAATTTGTATGGCGTCATCTTGATGAGTTTAGGCTGTGAGAGCACGGATGTTTCCAAAGTGGCCGAAACCATCGCATCCGGCGGAAAGCCTGTTGAGGTCGTTGTCATCCAGGAAACCGGCGGGGCTGCACGTTCAATTGCCCAAGGGGTTTTGCTCGCACAGAAGCTGGCCCAGGAAGCATCGGCCATGGCCCGCGAGCCCTGTCCGGTAAGCCGTCTCGTGTTGGGTCTAAAATGCGGCAGCTCGGATACCACCTCGGGTCTGGCGCCGAATCCGGCCCTGGGCATTGCCTCCGACTTGCTGATTGAAGCTGGCGCAACGTCGGTCCTGGGAGAGGTCACCGAATTTATCGGGGCGGAACACCTCCTGGCAAGGCACGCGAAAAACCCCGAAATTGGGCAAAAGATCATTGATCTTGTGGAACGGATGGAGAATAGGGCCAAATCTGCAGGTGTAGATATTCGGGGAGGACAACCCACCGGCGGCAATATCAAGGGTGGACTGACAACCATTGAAGAAAAATCTCTGGGGGCCATTGCCAAGGCAGGAACCGCGCCCATTCAAGCTGTATATGAATACGGCGAGATACCTCAGGAAAAGGGTCTGGTCGTCATGGACTCACCGGGGCGGGAACCTGAAATCCTCACCGGGCTGGCGGCCTCCGGGTGCAACGTCATCGCCTTTACCACGGGCCGGGGCGCTCCCCAAGGATTTCCTTTTGTACCGGTTATCAAGATTACGGGCAACCAGAACACCTGGGAAAAGCTGCAAGACCATATGGACCTCAATGTCAGCGGGGTTATGGAAGGAACTGAAACCCTGGAGGACGCGGGCAAACGAATCTATAACGATATTTTAGTCGTTGCTTCCGGCAAATTGACCAAGGCGGAGATTTCAGGGTATACTAAAGCGATGGATATTTACACGGTTGGTCCGGTGATCTAAAACCGCTCACCCGCCAGCGCCCCTTTCTCCGTAACTGTGGGGATTCCAAATTAATGAGCGGAGATGTTGCACCTCCCTTTAGATTTCGATCTAACAATTGGGGGATGGAGCCGGATGAGGTTTAAAACCGATAATTTCAAAGTGGATAACTATAGTAAATGGAAACGGAAAAAATAGAACGAATATCTGTCAGTGAAAAAATCCTCGACATTCTTCATTCAAAAATCATTTCCGGTGAGTTTAAGCCAGGCGACAGGTTGCCTTCCCAGGACAAACTGGCAGAGCAATATCAGGTCAGCCGAAATACAATTCGTGAAGCCATCAACAAATTGACGGTGATGGGGCTGCTCACCAGCAAACAAGGGATCGGTACGGTTGTTGAACCGGTGAGCGCAGCCAGCTACATGTCCTCCCTTTCCAGCCATCTGCTTCTGCAACCGATGACGGTGCGGGATTTTATCGAGGCCAGGGTAGCAGTTGAACAAATGATTGCCCGGTTAGCCGCATTGAGGGCAACTTCCATTGAGAAGGATCGGTTGAGAGAAGTGATCGATAAAATGAGGACCTACAAGAAGAACAATGATGTCGAGGCATTCAGCGAGTGGAGCAGTCGTTTTCATAATTAATTATCACGCATTTACTGGAACAGCGTTCTGTTAAAATTTCTCGAGACGATTTGGGACTTTT
Source organism: uncultured Desulfobacteraceae bacterium (assembly GCA_964483185.1). Taxonomy (GTDB): domain Bacteria; phylum Desulfobacterota; class DSM-4660; order Desulfatiglandales; family Desulfatiglandaceae; genus CAZACO01. The sequence continues at coordinate 374 of CAZACO010000439.1, read as the reverse complement.
TGAAATATTTTATTGCCCACATGTCCAATGTGTCAGATTCTATGGAAAAAAGTATGAAATATCATACCGAAATCTTCGAGGCCGTTATCTCTGGGGATAGCGATGAAGCCCAGGATAAGATGCGGCAGCATTTGTACGACGTGGTCGAGCGTATCAATAAAAATATGGACTTTGAAATCGCTGTTGGCTCTCTTTTCGGTAAAAAGTAGCTGGCTGAGGAGATAAACCATGAAGTTTCCCCAAATCGGTCTTATTCGGCAGCTACACGAAGAAGATTCCGTTTCAGATACCCAAGCGCATGTTACTCAGCAACTAGCAGATTCCAGGCTGCTGGATCCTGTCAAAGCGGGCGACTCCGTATTGTTGACGGCCGG
>CAZACO010000438.1:0-4209 GCA_964483185.1 uncultured Desulfobacteraceae bacterium | reverse complement strand
TGGGTCTCTCCATTGTCATTATCTACAGGGCCTCCGAGGCATTCAACTTTGCCGTTGGTGAATTCCTCGTCATCGGTTCTTTTCTCTTCTATATCTTTTTCTTCGATCTCAGCATACCCTTACTGATTGCGCTTCCCTTAGGATTGCTCGCCGCCGGCCTGGTGGGTGCCCTGGTGGAACGGCTCACCATCAAACCCCTCTTGGGAAGATCTCCCCTCTCCATGACGATCATCACCCTGGGCCTGGGGTTTTTTCTGAGGGCATGTGTTCAGCTCATCTTCGGTTCACACAGCTACTCGTTCTTTCTTGAGCTCCCGGATATCACCCAGGAGTTCGGGGATCTTCTCTATCTCTCTGATCCTCTCTGGGCAGGGATGCTCTCCCTGTGCACATTCGGTCTGATTATCTTTCTCTTGTTTCGCACGCGCTGGGGGCTGGCCATCCGGGCCACATCGGAGAATCAGGCCAAGGCCATGGCGTTCGGTATCGACGCCCGCTTTATCCTGCTGATTGTGTGGGCACTCAGTTCGGCCTGCATCGCGGTCGCCGGCATCATGATCTCCAACTTCGGCGCCCTCTCCTCCATGTCGGCTATCGTGGGGCTCAGGGCCATCCCGGTGGTGCTTATCGGAGGGATGGACAGCGTCGGCGGCGCACTGGTCGGGGGACTCATCGTTGGGATCTGCGAGTCCCTGGCCGGCGCCTATATAGAGCCGATGGGGCTGATCGGCTTCAAGGATGTAGCCCCCTATCTTCTGCTGCTCATCGTGCTTCTGATCCGGCCTTACGGCCTGTTTGGTGAAGTCCGGATCGAGAGGGTTTAAGCAATGCTCGGCATAGAAAACCTGAGAGTGGTATATCATGATGTCATCTCTGTCTTAAACGGCATCTCCCTGACGGTAGAAGATGGAGAGATCCTGATCATTATCGGCGCCAACGGCGCCGGAAAGACAACGCTTCTCCGCTCCGTGGCCGGCATGATCGAGTTTTATGACGGCAACATCATTGATGGTGATATCAAGATGAACGGAGAATCGATCAAGGGCCTCGATGCCACCGACATCATGAAACGATTCGGGCTCACCTATGTGATCGAGGACCGGCCGGTCTTCTGGTACCTCACCATAGAGGAAAACCTGGGTGCAGCCTCATTTTCAAGGTGGGACAAGCGGGTGAAGGCCGATATGGAGGATGTCTACGGCCTCTTTCCGGTGCTCAGGACACTGAAACACCGAAAGGCGGGATATGCCTCGGGCGGCGAACAGCAGATGCTGGCCATCGGGATGGCCCTTATGACAAAACCGAAGATCCTCCTCCTTGACGAGCCTTCCCTCGGTCTGGCGCCGCTCATCACAGAGGAGCTTTTCAGCATCATCAGCCGGCTCAACCAGACCGGAATAACGATCGTATTGGTGGAACAGAATGCCCATGCCGCCCTCGACATCGGCAAACGGGGATATGTCATGGAAACAGGGCGTATCGTCCTTGACGGAAATTCCCGGGAACTCCTTGAGAACGAGGATGTGCGCGAGTTCTACCTGGGGTCGGGCAAACGGGAACGAAAGAGCTATAAGGACGCCAAGAGGTACAAGAGACGAAAACGATGGCTATGACGGAAACGGAAAGGGATAACCTGCTGAGGATAGAAGGTCTCCATCTGGCCTTTGGGGGTGTTCAGGTCTTGACGGGGATCAGTCTTTCGGTCAGACAGGGGGATATATTCTCCATCATCGGGCCCAATGGTGCAGGAAAAACCAGTCTGCTGAACTGTATTAACATGCACTACCGTCCCCAGGGCGGGGGGATTGTGTTTGATGGAAGGGAACTGAACCGGCTCAAGCCTCATGCCGTCGCTTCCTTGGGAGTGGCCAGGACCTTTCAGAAAGTGGAACTGTTTCAGGGCATGACCGTGCTTGACAATATTAAACTGGGCCGACATTTTCTGATGAAGTTTTCTCTCTTGGGAAGTTTTTTCCGCCTTCCCCATATCGCTCGCGATGAACTGAAGCACCGGGCGGAAATCGAGGAAGGGATTATTGATTTCATGGGTCTTTCCAGCTTTCGGTATTCGCCGGTAGGTATCCTTCCATTGGGGGTTCGCAAGCGGGTCGATATGGCCCGTGCCCTGGCCATGAAACCCAAGCTGCTCCTGTTGGACGAAATCATGTCCGGTATGGCCGTCGAGGAGAAGGAAGATATCGCGAGCTATATCCTGGATGTGCACCGGGATATGGGCATGACCATCGTCTGGATTGAACACGACCTGGCCGCTGTCATGGACCTGTCAGACCGGGTCTGTGTCCTCAATTTCGGTACCAAGATTGCCGAAGGCACGCCCGAGGAGGTCCAGCAAGACCCGAAGGTTATCGAGGCATATCTCGGGAGACAGAAGGAGAGGTAAGGGACATCATGCTTGAGGATACCCTGCTGGGTCTCATTGTAAAGAATGCGGAAGAGATGCCGGATGAGGTGGCCATACGGGAGAAAAGATATGGCGTGTGGAGCCCCATGACATGGCGACAGTTCAGGGATAATGTCCAGGGGTTTGCCTTGGGTCTGAGGGCGCTCGGTTTCGAGACCGGTAACAATCTGGCCATTATCGGGGACAACAAACCCGAATGGATTATTGCCGAGTTCGGGTGTATGGCCGCGGGCGGGCTTCCCACCGGTGCGTATCCCGATAGCATGGCCGAGGAGATGGCGTACCTGATCTTGTATTCTGATGCCAGATTCCTGGTGGTTCGAGACCAGGAACAGGTGGATAAGATCCTCGTCATCTGGGAAGGGATCAGAGAAAAGGTTCTAAAGGTGATTGTCTGGGATTCGAGGGGCATGAGCCACTATTATGACGAATACCCCTTTCTGGAACGCTTTGAAAAGGTACTTGAGATCGGCGCAGAAGAAGCATTGCGCCACCAGGACTATCTCCTGAAAACCGTACAGGCGATCGATCCCTCCCAGCCCGCCATCATGCTTACGACGTCGGGAACGACGGCCAAACCCAAGCTCTCCATACTGAGCCATCAGAACCTCATCGAGGCCTCCAAGAGCTACGGCGAGATGGTGGAGATGCGAAAGGGGGATGAACTTCTCTCGGCTGCCCCTCTCCCGTGGATCGGAGAGCAGTTATATAATGTCATCCGGTTTTTGATGGTGGGGGCCCATTACAACTTCCCGGAAGAGACCGAAACCCTTCGAAAGGACCTGTTGGAGCTTCAACCTTACTATTTCGGCGGGACCCCGATTGTATGGGAATTTATCGTATCCACTATCCAGGCGGCCATGGACAATGCGGACGTGTTCAAACGGTATTTTTACAACCTGGCCATTCAGAAAGCCCTGAAATGCACGGAAGCGGAGCTGGCCGGGGAAGCGCCAGGTCAGTGGAACCGGTTTCTTTATCGGATGCTCGATTTTCTCGTGCTCCGTCCCCTTAAGAACAAGGTAGGACTGGGGCGGGTGCGGATGGCCGTAACCGGCGGCGGTGCTATTTCACCTGAGATCTTTAAATACTTCAAGGCCCTGGGGCTTGATCTCCGGCAGGTCTTCGGCCAGTCCGAATGTTCCGGGATCGCAACCACGCACCAAGCGGATGATGTGAGGCCCGAGACCGTCGGGGTCGCCATCCCGGGCGTCGAGATCAAGCTCTCAGAGGCGGGTGAGATCCTTGTACGAGGAAAAAACACGCATTTGGGCTACTACAAGAATGAAGCCGCCACCAGGGAGGGCTACACCGACGATGGTTTCCTTCGAACCGGTGATGCCGGATATTTCGGAGAGGACGGGCATCTGTATGTCTTTGACCGGGCCAAGGATATCATGACCCTTGCGGACGATACCAAATTCGCCCCGCAGGACATCGAGACCCGCCTGAAATTCAGTGCCTACATCCACGAGGCCATGGTCTGCGGGGACAAGCGGCCGTATGTTTCGGCGATCGTGAGCATCGATCTGGAAAATGTGGGCAACTGGGCCAAAAAACGGGGCATTTCTTTTACCACATTTCAGGACCTGTCTCAGCGACCTGAGGTCTACGAACTGGTACGAAATGAGATACGAAAAATCTGCACGCGGTTCCCGGAAAATATCAGAATAAAGCGGTTCGCTATTCTCCTGAAAGAGCTTCATCCGGATGACGGCGAACTGACGAGGACAAGAAAGGTGAGGAGAGGCTTTGTTAACGAGAGATACCATAAGCTGATAGAGGAC
>CAZACO010000437.1:0-4215 GCA_964483185.1 uncultured Desulfobacteraceae bacterium | reverse complement strand
AGTTGACCATCCAGAACCCGCGAAAGATCTGGACCTCCATGGAATAGCGCCCCTCGACCGCAGAAGGGTAGGGGGGGATGAGCCGGATCGCCTCCATATACCTGTCATGGGTGACGTTAATGGTCGCCGTGGTTCCGTAACTGATGCAGCCGACGGACGGGTCCAGACTCCCTGATCCGATCACCTCACACGCCTTGTCTGCGGCCGCTGCGACCAGCGGAAGCCCTGCCGGAATGCCGGTTTCTTCAGCCGCGTCCCGTGTAATGTGGCCCAGGACCTTGCCCGGCGGGAGAAGGGTCGGCAACATATCCGGCTCCACGGCCACGGCCTTCCATTTCCAGTCCCTGGCCGATGACCACTTGAGACGCTTGTAGTCAAACGGAACATAGCCCACCTGGCAGCCGACCGAATCAACGAACCCCCCGGTCAGGCGGTAGGTGAGGTAGCCCGAGAGGAGGAGAAACTTGTGGGTCTTATCCCAGATGTCGCGCTGGTTCGCGTGTATCCAGTTGGCTTCGGCCTCGGCCTGAAGATAGGCCACCGTGCGGCTTACCCCTGAGACCCTGAACAGGAATCCCCACATCCCGCCGACCGGGGGCAGTCCGTAGGCCTTTCGCTGGTCCAGCCAGAGGATGGCCGGGCGAAGCGGCTGACCTTCCCTGTCTATGTTTACGACGGTTCCTCTCTGGGTGGTGAGGGCGACACCGGCAATCCGTTCCCTGTCAACGCCTCTCTGGTCCCATAAACCGTTGCAGGCCTGACAGAGGGCCTGCCAGAACAAGAGCGGGTCCTGCTCGGCCCAACCCGGATATGTGGAAAAATAGGGCTTGAAGGGTACCCTCTCTTTGAAGAGCAGGTTCCCTTCGAGATCAAACATCAGGGCCTTCAGGCTCTGGGTCCCGTTATCGATGGCCAATATCAGATCTTTATCATTCATGCAAGTCCATATTCTTCACTGATTTTAAGGAGAGGCGTACTTACTTTTCCACAGACTTTGGTATGCAGTTCTTTCCGTTTTCCAGCGCGCTGCATCCCACGACATGACCGGTGCGCACAGATCCTGTATTCGATCCAGATATCGAGCCCCGCCTGACGACAAGAGGAGTCCGAGCCTGACCCGTCTCAACATCAGGTCGGAAAGGTGGCGTACCTGTTCATGACGTCCCGCAAAGGGGAGTTCGGCCCACAGGGTTTTCGTCCCCGGAATGGTTTCAAGATCCTCCGGGGCGGCATTGATGATCACTTCCTCAGCCGCACTCCCATATCTGCCGCAAAGCCGCTGCCAGGCATGATGCGGAATGCCGCGATGCGTATCGGCTCTGAAAGGAACCGGAGAAAAAAGCGGGCCTTTCCAGGGGTTGGTTTTGTCTGAGGGGAGAAAGGGCCGAACTGCCTTCAGGGCGTCTAAGGCCAGTCTTCGAAACGTGGTGAGCTTGCCCCCGGTAACCGTCACGAGTCCGTTATCGACCCATACGACATGTTCGCGGGATTCTTTGGATGGATCATCCTCCCCATGGCTGAGTACCGGTCGGATCCCGGCAAATGAAGAGAGACAATTTTTTAGAGAGATATCGATGTGTGGGAAGGCGTCATGCAGACCCTCCATCAGGTAGGAGACCTCAGCCGGGGTAATCGTGGGCTCGGTCAGGAGGTCTCCCTTATAATCGATGTCGGTTGTCCCCACAAGGAGGGCGCCTTCCCAGGGGATGACGGCTATCGGCCTGTTGTCCGCAGGGTGAAAGAAGCTGAGGGTGAAATGCGTCGGCAGGATCCATAACGGAAAAATAATATGGCTTCCGCGCAGGGGGCGAAGGTGACATTTCGGATCGGGTGACGGGTGGAGCGCTTCTGCCCAGGAGCCGGTGGCATTAATGACCGCCCGGCTTGAAAGCCCTTTTTGAACAGAGGTCTCCGTATCCATTGCCTCCACGCCCGAGATCCTTCCGGAGGGGTCTCTTCTTATCTGGTTGACCGTTACATAATTCAGTGCCTGCACATGGGAACTCAAAAACCGCGCCTCGTTTATCAACCGCAGGACCAGCCTGGCATCATCCACCTGGGCGTCAAAAAACGTAAACCCGCCAACCAGCCGCTCCCGGTTCATATGGGGAGCGAGCATGGAAAAGGCCTCGGCGTCGTAGAACCGGTGGTCCCTTTTTCGGGCAATCAGATCGTACAGGGTAAAACCGGCCTCTAAGCCCCATCTGCCGAGGCCCCTGTGCTGATAAACGGGGAGGAGGAACCCTAACTTCTCTACCAGCCCCGGGGCCTCTTTCAGCAGGCGCTCGCGCTCCTCAACAGAGGCCCATGTAAGGTGTATTTTGCCCTCCTTGAGATATCTGAATCCCCCGTGGATCAACTTGGTAGACCGGCTCGAGGTCCCCCAGGCAAAATCATTTCTTTCCAGGAGAAGCACCCGCAGCCCCATGCGGCCGGCCACGGATAAAATTCCTGCACCGGTGATTCCGCCACCGATGATAATGAGATCCCAGCCTTCAGGCAGGTCCTCGAGTCTCATGGCTTTATCCCTCAACGAGCTTCCCCGGATTCATCTGTTTATGCGGGTCCATATGGCCAAAGGTCTGCCTGAGAATGTCTATCCCCGCGAAGCCCTTTTCCGCTTCCAGATAAGGACGGTGGTCGAGACCGACCCCGTGCTGATGGCTGATGGTTCCGCCGGAACGGACAATCGCCCGGCTTGCCGATGTCTTGAGGGCCTGCCACCGGGCGATGGTTTCTTCCGGGCTGTCTGCGATCCGGAAAAGGAACGTCGTATAGATGCTTGAGCCTGTCGGGTAGACATGGGACAGGTGGGAAAAGAGATGCACCTTTTCCTGCCACTGGCCCAGGGCTTCGGCAAGGGCCTTCTCTATTGCCTTCATGGTTTCAGTGACCTTATCCCACGTTACGGCCGTCTCCACGGTGTCGACGGCATAGCCGATATTCCAGAGGGTGTTCCGCAGGTAAGGCGCCTTAAACCGATTTTTTTTCCAGGCCTCCCCGATCGGCCTTCCCAATGAGACCCCCTTGTTTTTCCTGACAATGGAAAATGTTAGATCTCTTGCATAGGCAACCTGCCGTCGTGACCCGATACACCCGATAAGGCACATGCATCCTTCTGTGTCGCTGATGTTTCTGAACCGGAGGTACGTTCTGATCAGGTGAATCGTCTTTTCTCTGCCGGCCATGGCCAGGTTGGTCACTGTTTCGGCCGGATTACTGAGCCGGATCATGGAATAGCGCAGCCCCGAGGCCGCTATGGATCGGACCGCTTCTAGTGCGGCCGCCCAAGAGGGAAAGAAGACGGCCCAGATGTCGTCTCTTTCGGGCATGGGAGAGACCTTGACGATGGCGTTTACAAGGATACCCAACCGCCCCTCAGACCCCAATATCAACTGCCTCAGATCAGGGCCGGCTGCTGAAGCAGGAAACGGAGGGCACGTGATGGCACCCTTCGGCGTATAGATGTCGCCCCCGGCAAAGAGGGTTTCGATACTCCCATAATGGGAAGACTGCTGGCCGCTGGAACGGGTCGCAATCCACCCGCCCAGGGTGGAGTATTCAAAGGACTGGGGATAATGCCCCAATGTAAACCCGTGCGCCCTGAGCTGGGCCTCAATATCAGGGCCTCTGACCCCTGGCTCAAAGCTGGCTAATCTGCTGTAGGCATCGATGGAAACGAGTCGATTGAAGCGTTCAAGCGACAGGCTCAGAACCGGGCGGTCGTCCTCAGGGACATCCAAATGACCGACCACGCTGGTCCCGCCGCCGTAGGGTATGATGACGATATCGTTTTTGAAGGCAAAAGAGAGGAGGTCTTGAACCTCTTCAGAAGTGGTTGGAAGGGCCACGCCGTCCGGGAAACGGTTGCGGCTGCCCATTCTAAGGCCAACCCAGTCCGGCAGGCTTTGCCCATGGGAGTGAAAGACGCGCGTCTCAGGGTGCGTTGTGATGAGCGGGTGGTCGGGCAGCCGCGAGCCCGGAACCCGATCTATCACCTCTTTGAGGGGGAGGTCTTCCCGGCGTGTTCCATCCCCTATACGGTCTCTCAGCAGGTCCCTGGCACCCGGGGGAAACGCTACCCCTGTATTTTCATCTCCCCATCCGTTCCAGATCTGCATGGTCAAATTCGCTCACTGATTGAAGTGTGGCTAAAATAAGCTAACGCGGATAGCCGCAACCAAAAATTTATCACACAGAGACACAAAGCACACA
>CAZACO010000436.1:0-4216 GCA_964483185.1 uncultured Desulfobacteraceae bacterium | reverse complement strand
ACCAGCATGTGGACGCCCTCTGCATGTGGATGATCAAGAACCCGGAGCAGTTTGATGTGATTGTCACCGGGAACCTGTTCGGTGATATTATTACGGACATCGGTGCCATTATTCAGGGGGGCTTAGGGATTGCGGCAGGTGGGAACATCAACCCCGAAGGGGCCGCCATGTTCGAACCGATGGGGGGGTCGGCCCCCAAATATGCCGGGTTGGGGAAAATCAATCCCTTAGCCGCTATTTCTGCAGCGCAGATGATGTTAGCATACCTGGGTGAAAATGAAGCCGCGGAGAGGCTTCTCGGGGCCATAAAAAGCGTGACCAAAGAGAAGATCAGCAGCCTTGATGCCGGAAAAATGGGATATTCGACCCAGGAGGTGGGGGATCTGGTGGTGGCCTGTTTGGCCTGACGGTTTTGAATCAATTTATCCGGATTTGGCCTGGCATGACCAAGGCCTGAGTTTTATGCCGCAGCAATATTCTTGAGGGCCTTTCCCTGTTTCAGCCGGACAATGTTGTCTGCAACCGCACGGCCCAGGGCACTGAAAGACTGTTCGGTGACCCCGGCCGTATGGGGTGTGATCACGATACGGTCATGGTTGAGGAGCGTGTGCTTGAGAGCAGGCGGTTCGCTGCTCAGGACATCCAGGCCTGCCCCGGCGATGATCCCCTGGCTGACTGCGGCATACAGGTCTCCCTCGTTTACAATAGGGCCGCGACTGATATTGATGAAATAGGCGGTGGATTTCATCCGGGCGAAAACCGAACGGTTGATCATGCCCCGTGTCTCCGCGGTCAGGGTAACGGCTGAGACAAGGAAATCCGCCTCGGGAAGGAGGGAATCGAGACGGTCCGGACCTGTCACCAGCGCCAGGCACAGTTCTTCTGCCAGGCCCTCAGACGGGGAAATCTCAATCCCTGTCACCTTCATCCCCAAGGCGACAAGACGCCGGGCAAGGGCTCTCCCCACCGCTCCCAGGCCAAGAATAAGGGCATTGCGGTCGATGAGGGCCTGGCCCTTGGGCCGTCCCCACTCCCCTTTGGCGAGGCCCTGCTGGCTGGCCTTGAAAAGCCGGGAACAGGCCATCATCAGAAATACGCCGCCCTCGGCCGTACATTCGGCATGGACCGGGGCCTGACTTCCTGGAACATTGGCCACCGGGATTCCCCTTTTGGCAGCCGAAGAGATGTCGACGCCTTCCAGACCGACGCCAAACTGCTGGATCAGTTTCAGATCGGGTGCCGCGTCAATGATCCCGGATGTGATCGGGGTCATGGAGGGGATCAGGACCTCTGCCCACACGGCCTCCATGGGAACCTGTTCCTGCCTGCAGAAGCGGATCTCATCCGCGGGAAGAAGGCGGGCGAGGATTTCGATCATTGCCGGGAATATGTCGTCACAGACCAGAATGCGCATGTCGTTAAGCCCCTCTCCTTGTTTCGGCCATGAATGCCATCTGCTCGAAACCGTTTAACGGGGGTATGCGTCGCCGGCCTTCCGGTTTGAGAATCAACTGCAGGGCCTCCTCCGGACAGGCTGCCACACAGAGGCCGCAACCGATACATCGATCCGGATGAATCTCTGCCGATCCGTTCTCATCCATTTTGATGGCGTCCATCTGGCACCTCTCTAAACAGGTTTCGCAACCGCTGCACACGTCCGGATCGACCGTCACAAAATAGTTGGAAAAGACCATCTCAGCAGGTTTGGGATGCCTTTTCAGGGAGCTGAGAACGCCGCAGCAGTCACCGCAGCAGTTGCACATCCCTCCGGGATTCTGTGCCGTGGCCGGCTGGGTCACCAGCCCGGCCTCCTGGGCCTCGGTCAATATCCTGACCGCCTCATCCGTGCTCACCTCACGTCCCATGCCCCGATCCACATAGTACCGGCCCATGGAACCGAACATGAAACAGACCTCCAAAGGCCTGTCGCACCCCTGGCCCACCAACTGCTTCTGCTTTCTGCAGATGCAATCGGTGACCACTACCCTCCCGGCCTTCCTCAGAATCTCGCTGGCGTCTTCGTAAGGGGCTACATTGTGCAGGACCTTTATGGTGCGTTGCACAGGGACCGTCCGCAGAAAAGCAGCCGCCCCCCTGGTTATGGCGCCATGGAACCCCTCATCCATATATCTTTCAACCAGCCCCGCCAGGCGCCGGTCCAGTCTTGACACCTGGAATTCGAACAGACCGTGTACAAACGGAATGGCCCCGTACCTGACAACATCCCCCTTGCGCAAGCGAAAGAGGAGCCCCCGCTCTGACATGTCGTTCAGTTGGGCTGCGACCGCTTCAACCGACCGGTCCACACGCCGGGCCACCTCTTCAGGAGTCTCCAGTTTCGGCGTGAGATGGAGGAACATCCCTACATCCTCCTTGCTGAACAGCTCTTTCAAGATCTCAATCTCGACGCCGGAATCGGTAGCCGGAAAGCCGAGTGAATACCGGTCCAGCCGCTCCTGCAATTTCCTGTAAATATCCTCTGTCATAGGATCCTCCGTGAACCTGATAAACCGCGCAGGTCGGAATAATCAGTGAAAGATCTTTTCATCCTCATCTTCGTCATCGTAATCCTCATCCTCGTCATCGTAATCCTCGTCCGGAAACAATCCGGCCATAGCCATGGCCTCGTAGGCCGCATCGACAATGTCCTGGTCATCAGATTGGGTCAGTTCACTAAGAATCGCTTCTGCCTCTTGCGGACGGATGCTGGCCACTGCCTCAATAGCCGCCAGCCGCAACCATGTATCCGTCAACTCTGAGGTGGCGAGACGTGTAACGTGCGACCAGGCGGCATCCACTTCCCAGTTCCCCGCAGCGCAAACCGCCTGATAGTGAATGTCCTCGTTTTCGTTTTCTAACGCCTCCAGGATCTCGGTATCGAACCCTCGAATATAACCCATGCCAAAGACGGCAGTGAGCCTCCAGGACGCGTCGTCGCTGGAATACGCGTCACGGATCGCCTCTCGGTGCCAGTCTTCCGGGGCCCGCACCGAGCCCTCCAGGATCCGACGCCGTACCTCCTTGGGTATATCGGTATCCGTGTAGAGCTTGCGGAGTGACTCCTGGATCCGTTGAAATGTTTCTTCGGAAATGGGCACGTCTTCGGGATCCTCGAACTCGTCCATATACGCGGTTTCCAGGGCCGGCCCCAGAGATATGACCGCCCTTGCGCGGAGGTCCTCCGGTTCCTCACCGCTGAGCACGATGGAAAGCAATGCTTCGGCGAGTTCATCATTGATGACCGTATAGTCACCGGCCAGCTCTGCCGCAAGCAGGCGATCGGATTCATCCCTTTGGTCATCGCGAAGAATTCCCAAGAGCATCTTGTCCGTACCTTGAGGCCACTCCCAGGGCGGCGTATCCTTTAAGGTCTTCAAGTCCATGTTCTCCCTCCTATGTTCCATCTTTTCCTCACAACAATCCCCTCATTCTCATTATAGTCGATTACGACCACCGATACCAGCCCTCAGATGACAAAAAGGCAAAACAGTCAACAGAAGCCCCCATACTGTCACGAACCGTTTTTCCTGACGAGCTGACCCGGCAAAAGAGGTGGAAGACAGGGTAGGGGACGGCGCTTTCAATAAACCAGATCGAAGATCAAGCCCTAGATCTCTCGATTCGTTCTGCATTCATTTTAACCACTACATGTCCCCACCCACCGCAAGAGGGGCCTGTATCGAAGCATCCGCTTGTGTTGAACATGACCTCATTCGGGTTACGACCGTTCATAAGATTTTCAAAGAAGGCGTTGATGAGCACAGTCAGATTCGGCATCAAAAAAGAGCAGACCCGGTCCGGATTCTCTTTGGTGAGCAAATTACCTGAACTATCAAAAATCAACTTCTGACCAACGACGTGCCCTGAGTGGCAACCTTTCGATTCGATAACTTCGGCAACCAGTCTGTATTTTGATGCTTCAATTGCATTTTGAAATAGGGTTTGAAATTTGGGATTTTTTTCGATAATTGACCAGTCCTCGTCTTCAAGGTTGAGTCTTATCCTAATTATTTCAGCTACTTGACTCTTATCCATGTTTCCCCCTATGCCTTGGTCGCTACCATAACTTTAGCTCACTTTAGGCATCCCGCCTTGCGGGATTCACTTTAGGCACTTTTCCGGTTTATCCGGGTTAGTACCTTATTCCCAGGTTTTCTGTCACAAAAAACAAGAAAATGTATTTGTAGCTCTGTATGATCCGTCTCATTTAATCACA
>CAZACO010000435.1:2875-4228 GCA_964483185.1 uncultured Desulfobacteraceae bacterium | reverse complement strand
TCAGTATATGCCAGGATCGAACGGACAGGTACTGAAAAATCTCTTGGGTATCACTACGCGGGAGGAAATCGATCGTGTTGAAACGGAATTGCTCTTTGAGGTATCGGATCAGATACTGGATGAACTCGGTCGGGAAAAGCAATTTACAGGTGAAGATCTCTGTCGGATGCACCGGAGGTGGTTGGGGTCGCTCTATGAATGGGCCGGCAGCTATCGTCGGGTAATGATGAGCAAAGGGGGTCTTATGTTTGCCGCCCCTGCCCACATCCCTAATTTAATGATTGAATTTGAAAAGGAGATTGTTCGAGAATATACCCCGTGCATTTTTGATTCAAGACAGGAAGTGATCTTTGCCCTGGCCATTGTCCATACCGAACTCATCCCTATTCATCCATTTCGCGAGGGAAACGGCAGAATATCCCGCCTGTTAGCGACACTGATGGCTTTGCAGGCAGACCTGCCGCCGCTTGATTTCAGCTGTTTTGCAGATGAACGGCAGGAGGAATATTTCGCGGCTGTACGGTATGGACTGGATCGAAATTATGCGCCCATGGAGAAAGTCTTTACGAGTGTCGTTGCCCACTCTTTGCAGTCTTATGACCCGTAGTCTGCTTGGCTTTTCTTGACAAATACTCGTTTATAAAGGCCTCTGCCGCGATTCCCTCAATGGCCGAAGACGAACAGACGGACATAAACAAACCGACTTTCCGTTTGGCCTTATCTCGCAAGTAAGGATTTGTTTCGCTGAGACGTTTATTTTCCATAACATTATTATAGCATGATCCCGTAGGATTTTCACCAAAATTTGGGATACGGATCATGCAAACCGGTGCCGCTCTGTAGAAAATGCAGGCGTCAGACCAAGCCAAGTGCTTGATGATATAGACATAATATGCATAGCAAGGGAGTGCCTTGATCCTTCGAAGCCCTGTTTTGAGGCCGGAATCGGGCCTTTACGTGACAGAAAGCAACGGTTCAATGCGATGCCAGGAGCCAGGAGGCTCCACATGTTGGGTCACATTATGTTCAGGCATAAGGGGTATTACAGGTTTCTGGAGCAGGGGGCCATGATCCGTGCCCAAAAAGCCAAACGAGACTCGGGGACAATCCTTCAATAATTCAATAGAATATTGAATATGTAAACAGGGGTCAAACCCGGACTATCCACCAACATACGGAGAATTCAAAATAGGAGGGGATATCGTTCTTGGGAGACTCGGGGATGTTCTTCAGTAATTCAATAAAATCTTGAATAACCTTATATGGATGAAGCGATACGGGGTCAAGCTATTGATCGAAATCATTTGTTGTTTTGGCACCGATATCGTCAAAAGTGCAACGATTCGTTGCAGA
>CAZACO010000435.1:0-2865 GCA_964483185.1 uncultured Desulfobacteraceae bacterium | reverse complement strand
TTGAGTGAATAGAGAGAAAACAAGAGGACGGGCCGATAACGCATTCCGATGGGGTACATGGCACGAACTGTTTAATCTTCGGTTCTATTGAGCGTGACGGCGGGTATAGAAACGGACATAAAGCATTCGGATCCACCGGAGGAAATGGGGGAACAGGTCAATACCAGTCCTCTATGGACAGATCTTTTATCCTGTTGAATTCTTGTGTATTGTGTGTGACGAGAGTGGCCTTGTGGGCAAGGGCGATTCCCGCAATCAATATGTCGTATGGACCTATGGGGATGCCCTCCGATTCGAGCCTTGCGCGCACGAGGGCAGAAGAGCGAGCCTCATTGGTTCCAAAAGGGAAAACAGACACCACGGAAGCCAATTCTTTGAGCTGCTCGGTCCGTTTTTTCGGGGACGAGGATTTGGCGATACCGACTTCCAACTCAAAGAGGACTATGGAGGGTATCCCGATTCCCTGCGGGGGCTCCCTGAGCAGCCGATGGGAAACATTGCCCATTCCTTTGAAGAAGTAGATCAGCGTGTTTGTGTCTAGCAGGTACATCAGAAGGTCTCTCTGGGCGCATCTTCGCCCATGTCTGCTCGAAGTTCCTCTGGGTTCGGAAAATCAGACCAGGCCCCTGCAAGAGATTTGACGGATTCAGGCCAGGCCTCTGTTGTTTTTTCTTTGATGATATTGGCAACCCATTGGCTCAAAGAGGTGTTCATCGCTTTGGCTGCCGAGCGCATCTTTGCCTCAACCTCGGTCTCGAGATATATGGTCACTTGTCCCATACAAAAACCTCCTTTCACGACAACTTATATGCCCAATTATATGTGCATCGTTGGAGTATGTCAAGAGAAGATCTCGGTGTTCCTTAGAGCGCATCCATTAAGATCCATTTCTCTTGGGGCGGTTTTCCGTTGACAAACATCAGGTCGTAGAATTAATTCGAATACATATGAATATGAAAGGAGGCAATAGTTCGATGCCAAAGACGGTCATGTTAAGGCTCAAGGACAGTGTGTATGAAACTTTTTTAGAAGCTGCCCGGGCTGAAAACAGGCCCCTGTCCAATCTCACAGAGACAGCCGTTTTTGCAAAGATCCAGGAACAGCAGTTTGCCGACGATTTGGAAACGACCGAGATTATGTGGCCAACCAGGATCTGATAAAGAGGGTCAGAAAAGGCTCGAAACAGGCCAAGGCCATGAAAGGGAAAAGCGTAGGGATACCTTGACATGCATACTTCGGATATATATAATTGGTAATACCAATAAGGTTACATTAGAGGGTCTATTTATGCCGGCACAAAAAATCGCGATCACTGTTCCTCCTCCTTTTCTTAAAAAAGTGGACAAGTGGGCTGAGAAAAAGGGTAAATCGAGGAGTCGCTTTATTGTGGATGAATTGGGTAACAGGCTGAGAGCACTTGAAGACGAGGAAGTCACCAGGATGTATGATGAAGTATGCGCTGACCCGAATACCTCAGCCTACGACCATGAACTTGCCGAGGACATGCTCAGCATAGGCGCCGTACGGGAAGAGGGGGAAGAATGGTAGTCTGCCAGGGTGATGTGTTTTGGGCAAGCCTCTCCTCAGACGTAGGATCTGAGCCTGCCTACAAAAGACCCGTACTGGTCGTCCAAAGGGATTCCATTAATCGAAGCAAATTCCGCACAATTGTGGTGGTACCCCTTACAAAGCAGACAAGACATGCCATACTGCCTGGAAATGTCCTTCTAAAAAAAGGTGAAGCGAACCTGCCAAGGCCAAGCCTCGCTAGGGGGACTCATGTGATGGTAATGGATAAGAATCGGTTGATTGAGAAAATCGGTTCCCTGTCTCCCAAGAAAACAGATGAAATCATCAACAACATCATTTGGGTCCTGGGCAAACCCGGGATGGAGACCTTCCCGAATTAAGTGACCAACACACAGCATCCATCCTTCAGATCTTCTCTTGGGTAACGATCACGAATCAGAGGGTCGGGGCCAGGCTTATCGGAATCGCATGAAGATATCTTGTCAACGTCGGGCCATATGGCCTTGACGAATATGTGATGATGATATACAGTAATATATATCATATTTTCTGGAAAGGGAGGTATTTGCCCATGGGGAGCCAAAGGACAATTGTCACCTTATCCGATAAAGACAAGGCCTGGATTGAGAGTTACAGCAAGGCGAGCGGTATATCCATGGCTGAAGCTATCCGCCAGGGGATCACCCAGTTGAGGGAGCGGGAAGAAAAAAACACCTTTCAGACGCTTATTGAAGAAACCAGGGGTATCTGGAGTAAAGGTGATGGACTGGCATATCAGGAGAAAATAAGGTCGGAGTGGAGGTAACCTGGATGATAGAATGGCTGTTGGACTCGGTCATCCTTATCGATCACTTTAATGATATAAAGAAGGCGACCCGATTTCTCGCTGGCCTTGATCCAAATAAGACGGCGATTTCCGTT
The DNA here is from genome assembly GCA_964483185.1 of uncultured Desulfobacteraceae bacterium. Lineage (GTDB taxonomy): Bacteria > Desulfobacterota > DSM-4660 > Desulfatiglandales > Desulfatiglandaceae > CAZACO01. The sequence goes on along the minus strand of CAZACO010000435.1, from coordinate 414 downwards.
ATAACACGGGCTGAGATCCTGGTAGGAATCGAGAAGGAGAAAGACAGGGAAAAAGCCAAATCTCTTCTGGATCAGTTTACACTATTCATGATCGACAAAGAAGTCGCCGACAAGGCAGCGGAACTAAGGCGAAAGTTTGGATGGAAACTGCCTGATGCCTTCCAGTCGGCCATAGCGGTACATCATAAGATAAAACTTGCGACCCGAAACACGAAAGATTTCAACCCCACAACGCATAACTTCGTCGAGATCCCTTACCATCTATCCTGATTGAAGAACATCAAACCTGAACTGTTCACTAACGAATGGATGATTCGAATAAAATGAAAAGGCCCTGGACCGGCTCCATTCTCAATGTGATAAAGTCTGATGAATCAAGGCCCGCTCCCTGCTGATTTTTATGACATTTTTGCC
>CAZACO010000434.1:0-4256 GCA_964483185.1 uncultured Desulfobacteraceae bacterium | reverse complement strand
GGACCGAGGAGATCAAGGTCTTGGGCGAGATATCGGCGCGGTTTGCCCATGAAATGAGGAATCCCCTGGTAACTGCCGGCGGGTTTGCCCGTCGGCTCCGGGACTCCCTCCCCGAGGACGACAAGCACCGGGAATTTGCAAATATCATCGTGCAGGAGGTGGCCAGGCTGGAACATATCCTGAAGGCCATCCTTTCGTCCATTGAGCCGGTTACCCTCTGTGTTTTGAAAGTGGACCTGAATTTCCTGCTTCGGTCTTCGCTTGAGGCATTAAAAAACGAAATGGCCGCAAAAGGGCTCCATCTGGAGGCATCGTTATCATCTGATGTTTCAAAGATCCAGGGCGATGGCGGCATGCTCCAAAAGGCCCTTGACAATCTCCTGAAGCACTCGGTCCTGTCCATGCACGAGGGCGATACGCTTTTTGTCTCCACAAGGACGGACGACGACAATCTGCTGATAACGATCCGATACAGGGCTGAAGGGTTAGCTGAAGACGATCTGGAACAGTTCTTTTTTCCCCGGTTTACCGGAAAGGATGAATCGGTTGTGCACGATTTGCCCCTTTCCAAGGTCATCATCCATCGGCACGCCGGCAAGATTGATGTCTCCCGCCAGGGAGAAGATGTTGTGTTGAAGATCGAACTCCCTGTTACTTCGCCCGTTTGCTAAGGGGCGAGCGTTCACAGTTATCAGGAGCAACCATTATGATCAGATATTTCAGTTTGAATGCATTTATCGCTGTTTGGTCAATCTTCATGTCCCTGTGGGGCCTTGCGATCTCGCTGATTGACAAAAACGGCAGAAAGGTCCATTTCTATTGTGCGGTGCCGTGGGCCAGGGCGATTCTCTGGGTGTGCGGGATCCAGGTAAACGTGACTGGCGTCGAAAATGTGGACCCGAACGTGCCGCGTATCTATATGACCAATCACCAGAGCTTTTTCGATATCTTCGGCCTGCTCGCGTCCCTTCCGGTCGATTTCAAATTCATCCTGAAGCAGGAATTGATGCGGATCCCTATTTTTGGCCCTGCTATGAGAAGGGCCGGGTACATCGGAATCGTGAGGGATGATCCGAGAAAGGCGGTTCAGAGTATGAAACAGGCTGCCGAAAGGATCAAGAACGGGGCGTCGGTGCTGATCTTCCCGGAGGGGACCCGGAGTCCGGATGGAAGGCTGCAGGCGTTCAAGAAGGGGGGATTCAACCTGGCCATTAAGGCGGGATGTGATATCGTCCCTATAGGGATCAGGGACAGTTACCGGATTGCACCCAAGGGGAGCCTCAAGATACAAAAAGGCGCTTTTGGTTTAGGTATCGGAAAGCCTGTCTCCCTTTCAGGCTTGGCTAAGAGAGATATCCCTCAACTTATGGAAGCGGTGAGATCGGAGATGGTGAAACAGATGGAAGGAGGGGGTCCCGAAACGGGTGCGAAGGCGAATTCAACCATCAAGAAGCATCTGATGTTTATTTGGCTGATCGCATGCCTGTTCTGGGCCATGCCCGGCATCTCGGCAGGCTATGTCATGCCGATCGACCAGATGATCGACAAGATGAGGGCGAGATTTTCCCGTTTTAATACGTTGATCGTTGACCAGACCACTCACGTGTTAAACCGCCAGGATGGCGAGACCGCACGGGTGTTTCAGGAGAGGATATGGCTCAAGTCACCGGGTCACTGCCGCGCAGAGATCGTCGGCCGGCCGGAGCGTCAGGATGTCTCCAGCGCACCGCCGGCATCCGGGGGGGCGGTGCAGGGGGGGGGACAGGTCGCCCCTTCAGTTGTGTCGGGGCAGCCAAACCATAACACGACCTTCAGATGGCTCCTGATGGCAAATGAGAGGGATGAAATCCTGGGCTTTCTGTCCCAACTGGGGGTTGATGTTGAGTCTGTCGGGTTCGCCCGGCTTGACGGAAAGGTTGCCTATCGAATCGGAGACAAAGCCCTTGAGAGCCCCAAACTCCTCATTGACAGGGAGACGTTTCTCCCCCTCCTGTTTTCCTATGAGCCGCCAGGGGTTTCCAAAGGGAACCGGGTGACTGTCCGGTTCAATAATTTCAAAGAAGTGACTTCGGGATGGTACCCCTATACCATCGATTACTCTGCCGGAAAGGATCAGGCCGAACGCTATTTTCTCCTTAACCTGCGCGTCAATCCACCCATTGAGACGTCGTTTTTTAAGGCGGCGGCAGAAAAGGCCGGTGTCGTCCCGACACCTGAACCTGTTGGAGGTGGAAAAGAAGAAGACCGTCTGGATGAGGTTATCCGGATACTCAAAGAGAAGTATGGGAATTGAGAACGGATACTGGATACTGGTTCTTTGATACTGGATACTGGATGCTGGATATTGGAAGCTTGAAACGTGAACCCGACAAACTCGATGAACTCAACAAACCCAACAGACCCGCTTTATCCGGATTAGGTTCATATGTCCTTTGATTTGACTGACGTGAGCGATGAAGACATCCGGCGGGAGAAGGAAAAGGCCCGGCGCCTGAGACGGACACACTGGTGGAACAGCAGGATTGAAAAAGGGGTCTGCCATTACTGTCAGCGCCAGGTAGGCCGGGAGAATCTGACCATGGACCATGTGGTCCCCCTTGCCAGGGGGGGGCGGAGCAGGAAGGGAAATCTCGTCCCTGCCTGCAAGGAATGTAACAATAAAAAAAAATACCTGCTGCCAATAGAGTGGGAGGAATATCTGGAATCTCTGGACGCGCATCAGGAATAATGCACACCCTTCCCGATTCGGCCCACTTCAACCTTACTGCCGATGATGTCTGCCTGTTCAAGCCCTAAGCGATCGACGGCCCGGCCCGAGTTGACGGCGATCTCAAGATAACCGGAGCTCCCGAACAGGGCCAGGGCCTCCCCTTTTGCTGTTTCGGCATAGGCCTTTGATATCCCTTCGATGCGCAGATCCCCAACACGGACGACCGGTCTGCCGCCCCCTGAGAATCCCTCGATGTCCCCGCGCCGGATGTTGGTGATCAGGTTTCCGAAGTGGTCCACCCGGACGATCCGGCCGTAAAGGGATCCTCCTTTCCGAAAAGGCGAAGGGAGTCTCAGTCGGACCGGATCGTGGATGACCGGCCCCATGTCAAACGGGTCAACGCCTTTTGAGAGATACCCTGCAACCGGGGCAAAGACATCCCGTCCATGAAATGTGCTGCTGATATCCGGACGAAAGTATCTGGTTTCCGTTAGATGAAGGGTTTTGATATCATGACCGGCCTCGATGATCGGCCAGAAGATGCCGTTATCCGGGCCCACGAAAAGATGCGTTCGGGTCACCAGAAGGATCGCGCGCCGGTTGGTGCCCACCCCCGGATCCACCACTGTCACATGGACCGTACCTTCCGGGAAGTATGGATAGGCCTCCTGTAGGATATGAGCGGCCTGGGGAATGGCCCCCGCCTCGACATGATGACTGATGTCGATGATGCGGGCCGCCGGGTTGACAGACAGGATCACCCCCTTCATCATCCCCACGTACGGGTCTTCCAGGCCGAAATCGGTGAGCAGGGTCACCATCCCTGACGGCTTCACGCCCATCCCTCCGCCAGTCTGGGAAGGATATCCCCGGCCTTTCCGAGCAGGACAAAATCCATGAGATCAGAATTGGGTGTTCTCTCCAGATTGATCTCCGCCAGAAGAGCCCCGCCTGATTTGGCTGTAAAGGCCAGCGATGCGGCTGGCTGGACCACGCTGGATGTCCCGATGACCAGCATGACCTGACACGTTTCAGCGGCCGCCACGGCCTGGTGAAGGATCTCCGGGTCAAGGGACTCGCCGAACCAGACCACGTCAGGCCGCAGCAATCCCCCGCAGGTATCGCATTTGGGCAGGTGTCCCATATTGGGTGCACGGTCCAGGGTCACCTCGCGACACCCGGTACACCGCACCCGCCATATATTTCCATGGATTTCCAGGAGATGCCGGCTCCCTGCCTGGAGATGGAGCCCGTCTACGTTTTGGGTGATAAGGGTAAAGTCGGGGATGAGCCGTTCAAGCTCAGCCAAGGCCGTGTGGGCCGGGTTGCAGCTCTTTTGGCTGATCAACGCCCGGCGCCAGTTGTAAAACTCCCACACCAGTTCAGGATCTTTGGCAAAGGCCTCCGGTGTGGCCAGGTCCGTGGCCTGGTAGTTTTTCCAGAGGCCGTCGGCCCCCCTGAAGGTGGGGACCCAGCTCTCTGCGGAAACACCTGCCCCTGTCAGGACAGCGACCCTCTCGGAATTTTTCAGGGCCTCTCTCAGGCC